>JANPGT010000697.1:0-2056 GCA_031424135.1 Chitinophagaceae bacterium | reverse complement strand
TCTCCTGGACCTGCACCTACTAAATAAAGCGTAGATTTCATATATTAAATATAATAAAATATGATAAAAATCATGGCGACAATGCAAAAGTAATGATATTTTTAGTTATTTTTATGATATATACAATGTTTATATGTAATAATGGCGAAACATTGGATTGAAAAGATTACATGTAATATATTTTAATATAACGATTGCCAAACTATACTTATAAATCATAAAATCATCAACTGATGAAAATTGTAGTTATTGGCAATGGAATGGTGGGGTATAAATTTTGCGAGAAGCTTCGCGCAAAGCAAAATGACACCCATATTGAATTGGTTGTTTTTGGTGAAGAACCCCGGCCCGCTTACGACCGGGTACACCTGAGCGAGTTTTTTGCCGGTAAATCTGCCGAAGATTTATCCATGGCCCCGCTGGACTGGTACGCGGCCAATGATATTACCCTCCACCTGGCCGACCCGGTACAAAGTATAGACCGGCAACAGCAGACAGTACACTCTTTTAAAGGTATTACCGAAACATATGATTACCTGGTGCTGGCCACCGGCTCCTCGGCATTTGTGCCTGCCCTTCCCGGCGTAGAAAAGGATGGGGTATTTATTTACCGCACCATAGAAGACCTGGAAATGATGACTGCCTATGCCCGTAAAGCAAAAACCGGTGCCGTAATAGGCGGCGGCCTGCTGGGTCTGGAAGCAGCCAAAGCAATGATGGACCTGGGTATTGCCGATACACATGTAATAGAATTTGCTCCGCGCCTGATGCCCCGCCAGATTGATGATGCTGGTTCAGGAATTCTAAAAAATAAACTGCAGTCGTTGGGGTTGAAAATTCACACCAATAAAAACACCAGCGAAATAATGGGAGCAGGATGCATCAGCGGAATGCGTTTTGCCGATGACAGCAGTATTGATGTAGACATGCTGGTGATTTCTGCCGGTATCAAACCCCGCGATGAACTGGCAAAACTGGCCGGACTTGAAACCGGCCTGCGCGGCGGTATTGTAGTAAACGAAAAATTGGCGACCGCCGATGAACGCATCTTTGCCATTGGTGAATGTGCTTTATATAACGGTATGGTGTATGGCCTGGTAGCACCCGGGTATGAAATGGCCGAAGTAGTGGCTGTTAACCTGCTGGGCGGAAACAAATCCTTCACGGGGTATGATATGAGCACCAAGCTGAAACTTATTGGTGTAGATGTTGCCAGCTTTGGTGAGCCCTTTGCTACAGGTAATGAAATACGCAGCCTGGTATATGAAGATACCATGAAGGGGATTTACAAACGCATCAATATAAGTGCCGACGGTAAACAATTGCTGGGCGGTGTACTGGTAGGCGATGCGGAGCAATACAATATGCTGCTGCAAACCTGCAAGAATAAAACCGTGTTGCCGCCCAATCCGGAAGATATTATGCTGGGTGCACGCAATGGCGAAGCGGAAGTGGGCGCCGGTGTACTTGGACTGCCGGGCGAAGCCGTTATCTGCAGCTGCGAAGGCATTACAAAAGATGATATCTGCAACGCCGTCTCTAAAGATGGTTGCGAAACCGTGGACGCTATTAAGAAATGTACCAAAGCAGGCACCGGCTGCGGCGGATGTGTACCCATGGTAAAAGACCTGATGCTGCACACACTGAAAGCACAGGGCAAGTACGTACGCAATGTACTTTGCGAACACTTCAACTACAGCAGGCAGGAATTGTACGACCTGGTAAAAATTCACGGACTGAAAACCTACGATGAAGTGCTGGATACCCTTGGTGCCGGTCATGGTTGCGAACAATGCAAACCACCGGTAGCCTCCATCCTGGCCAGCTTATGGGGAGAAATGATTTTAAAAAACGGCAATGCTACCGCGCAGGACAGCAATGACCGCTTCCTGGCCAATATTCAGAAAGGCGGTACTTATTCCGTAGTACCCCGCATCCCCGGCGGCGAAATAACACCCGATAAACTGATTGTAATCGGCACAGTAGCTAAAAAATATAACCTCTATACAAAGATTACCGGCGGCCAGCGCATCGATATGTTTGGCGCCCACCTGGG
>JANPGT010000696.1:0-5330 GCA_031424135.1 Chitinophagaceae bacterium | reverse complement strand
GGGCTGAGCCCTGCCCGTACCTATGTAAAAATCCCTTCGTACATTCAGCGCAGAAAATAAACTATATGATGAGAAAATGTTTTATGGTGGTGACGGCCGTTTTTACGCTGGCGGCCATGCAGGCACAAAAAAAAGGAATTAGTTATGAGCAGGCGTTTAAAGGTGTGGCCACCAATATACTGCAGCCGGCCCCTGCCCCGGTAAAATGGGTAGACGACAATCATTACACCCTATCAAAGAAAGATGCTGCAGATGGCCAGGTAAAGAATTTCTCGGTAGACGTAAAGACAGGCAAAGAAACCGCCTATACCGCTCCTGCTGAAGAAAAAGCAGGTGCCGGACTACCCATGATTTACGACGCTGTCAATGTGACGCTCTCGCCCGATAAAAAATGGGCTGCGTATACCAGGAAAGATCATAATCTCTACCTCACCGACCTGGTTTCCAAAAAAGAAACAAAGCTTACCAGCGATGGCAGCGAAACCATCTTAAACGGTTATGCTTCCTGGGTATATTTTGAGGAAATACTGGGCCGCGGCAGCCGTTACCGCGCTTTCTGGTGGAGCCCCGACAGCAAGCATATTGCCTACATGCGTTTTGATGATGGCCTGGTGCCGGTATTTCCCATTTACTGGGCCACCGGTCAACATGGCTACCTGGAAAACCAGCGTTATCCCAAACCGGGTGATAAAAATCCCGAAGTGAAAATTGGTATCATCAACCTCAACGATAACAAAACCGTATGGGCCGATTTCAACGCTGCAGACGACCAATACTTTGGCATGCCTTTCTGGGCGCCCAATGGGCAGTTCTGGGTGCAGTGGATGAACCGTGGTGAAGATCAGCTGATCATTTATAATATTGACCTGGCCGGTGGCAGTAAGACAAGTGTGTACGAATAAAAACAAACCACCTGGATTGACCTGGACGATAACGACCGCGTACAGTTCCTGGAGAGCGGCAAAGGATTTATTTTAAAAAGCGATAAAACCGGCTGGCAGCATTTTTACCTGCATGATATGAGTGGTAAACTCATTAATCCCATTACACAGGGCGATTTTACCACCGGTGAAATTTTCAACGTAGATGAAAAAGCAAAACTCATCTACTTCAGCGCCCGCAAAGAGAATTCCACCCGCTGGGATCTCTACAACGCCAGCCTGGATGGCAAAAAACTAACCCGCCTTTCCGGCGGCGATTACTCCTTCAGTGGCATGAACCTTTCGCCCAATAAAAAATATTTTATTACTACCTATTCAAACACCAGCACACCCAATACCACGGTGCTGATGGATACAAAAGGAAAGATCATCCGGGAATTGGGCAATGTAAAAGGCACTTTGTTTGAGGCCTACGCATTACCCAAAAAAGAGCTTACCAGGGTAAAATCTGCCGATGGCCTGTTTGACCTGCCCGTGCTTATCACCTACCCTATTAATTTTGACCCCAATAAAAAATACCCGGTGCTGGTAAACATCTACGGCGGCCCCAATGCAGGCACCGTGTACGATCAGTGGCGCATGATGCCCTCAGACCTCTGGTGGGCGCAGGAGGGCCTGGTGCAGGTGGCGTTTGACAACCGCAGCAGCGGTCATTTCGGTAAAAAAGGCATGAACTATATCCACCGTCAGCTGGGTAAATATGAAATAGAAGATTACATGGCATGCGGCCGCTGGCTGAAACAACAGCCATGGGTAGCCGAAAACAAACTCTGCATTACAGGTGGCAGTTTTGGCGGGTATATGACCTGCATGGCGCTTACCTACGGCGCAGAAGTATTCGATTATGGTATCGCCAATTCTTCTGTAACGGACTGGCAGTTGTACGACTCCCACTATACAGAAAGATTCATGGATACCCCGCAGGAAAACCCGGAGGGCTATAAGAATACTTCCGTAATGACCTATGCGGGCAAATACAAAGGCCTGCTGAGAATTACGCATGGCACGGCAGACGACAATGTTCACATGCAGAATACACTGCAGCTGATAAACCTGCTGGAGGACCAGAAAAAGCATTTTGAATTAATGATGTATCCCGGAGAGCGGCATGGCGTAGCTGGTGCAAAAGGCGTATTCAGCCGTACTGAATCTTATAGTTTTTATTACAGGAACCTGCTGGAAAAGCCGGTTCCGGAGGCTTTCTGGAAATAGCTTTGTACCGCACAGTTATGCTATAAACCAAACAGGGAAGCCGGGTAAATCAATACCCGGCTTCCCTGTTTATAAAAAGAAAATGAATTATTTATTCATCATGGTCTTGGCCTCCATGCTTAAAGTAGCGTGGGGCACTGCACGCAGGCGTGCTTTGTCTATCAGCTTACCAGTTACACGACAGATGCCATAGGTTTTATTTTCTATACGCATCATGGCTTTTTCCAGGTGATCGATAAACGAAATCTGGCGGCTGGCCATCTGGCTCAGCTGTTCGCGTTCCATACTCATTCCACCATCTTCCATGGTCATGTAACGGCCATCGTCATTGTCGCCACCCATTTCATCTTTACGGGTAATTAACCCCTGCAGGTAGGTAAGCTCTTTTTTAGCCGCATCCAGTTTCTTGGTAATAATCTCTCTGAATTCCGTTAATTCTGCGTCGCTGTATCTCATGGTCGGTCCCGAAGTTTGTTCTGAAGGTTGATCTAATACTGATTTGGTGAAATCAGGCTGGTATTTACGTACTGTTTTTGTCTTTATTTCCGGCATTACCACTTTTGCCGGCTTCTCAGTAACAGCCTGCTTCTTAGGAACGGGCGGTGGCGTATTGGTAACCGGTTTAAAGCTTGGCTTTGGCGGTACATAAGGCTTGGCCGGTACTGCTGCCATAGGTTCTGGTTTCTTTACTTCCGGCTTCTTGGCCGGCGTGGTATCTGCCTTTGGTTTAATTACAGACTTGGTAGTAGGTGCTGGCACCGATTTTTTCGCTGTCACAGGTTTGGATGCTGGCTTGGGCGCCGGAGCTGCCTTTGCAGGCGCTGGCTTGGCGGCAGGCTTTACAGCTTTTTTAGGTACTGGTTTTAACGCTGGTTTCGCTGGTTTAACCGCCTTATGCGGGGCAGGCTTTGCTGCCGGTTTCTTTGCCGGTGCATGGGCTGACTTCCCCGCCTTGTGCGGAGCAGGTTTAGCAGGGGCTTTTTTTGCCGGTTTAGCTGCTTTCTTCTTAACTGCCATACTTGTTATACTTTTTTTGTGACAAACACTTTCAGCGGAATGTCGTTCACCTCAATTTCGGTGCCGTTGCTGATTTCTGGCACAAATTCCAGCTTATCTGCCAGAATTTCGGCGCAAATATAGGTATTATACTTATTGACAGACGCGGCCAGTTCTTTATGCTGGGTTAATTGCACCAATATCCTGTCCGTTAGCTCGTACCCGTTGTCTTTGCGTATTTTTTGAATGCGGTTTACAATTTCCCTGGCGTTGCCTTCTTCCACCAATTCCGGCGTAATGGTAACATCCAGCGCCACTGTAAGACTGCCTTTATTAGCCACCATCCAGCCTGGAATATCCTCGCTGCTGATGTCTGTATCTGTAACCTGTAATATTACGGGTTCATTTTCAATCAGCAATGAATAGGAACCTTCTTTTTCTAATTTGCTGATGTCTGCCTGTGTAAAATTACCCAAAGCAGCTGCCACAGCCTTCATTTTGGGGCCCAGGCGCTTGCCCAGTGCCACATAATTGGGCTTTATTTTCTTACTGATAAAGCCGTTATCGTCGCCCTGCAGGTAGTCGATGTCTTTTACGTTTACCTCCGATTTTACCAGGTCCTCAATTTTCTTAAACTGCGCCTTCATATTGGCGTTCAGTACCGGCACCAGTATTTTCTGCAGGGGCTGCCTTACTTTAATATTTATCTTTTTGCGGATAGACAGCACCAGCGAAGACGCATCCTGCGCCAGCTGCATCCTTTCTTCCAGTAACAGGTCAATCACAGCTTCATTGGCCACCGGGAAATCGGCGTGGTGAACAGAGCTTACCCTGAAACGGCTGGTAACCGCATTCAGTTGCTGAAATAGTGCATCGCTGAAAAAAGGCGATACCGGCGCCATCAAACGAAACACGGTTTCCAGGCATTCATACAACGTCTGGTAAGCAGCTATTTTATCCTGCTCATATTCACCCTTCCAGAAACGGCGGCGGCACAAGCGTACATACCAATTACTAAGATGCGCGTCCACAAAATCCTCAATCAGCCTGCCGGCTGCAGTGGGCTCGTATTCATCAAAATTTTCAGTTACTTTTCTCACCAGGGTGTTCAATGAAGACAATATCCAGCGGTCAATTTCAGGCCTTTGCTCCAGCGGAATATAAGCTTCTTTAAAAGCAAACCCATCCACATTGGCATAGAGGGCAAAAAATTGGTAAGTATTGTACAGGGTACCGAAGAATTTACGCTGAATTTCTTTGATGCCTTCCAGGTCGAACTTCAAATTATCCCAGGGTGAGGCATTGGTGATCAGGTACCAGCGGGTGGCATCTGCACCAAACTGTTCGATGGTGGCAAAAGGATCCACCACATTGCCCAGGCGCTTGCTCATTTTATTGCCACTCTTGTCAAGCACCAGCCCGTTGGATACGCAGGTTTTGTATGCCACACTGTCGAACAGCATTACTGCCAGTGCATGCAATGTATAAAACCAGCCACGGGTTTGGTCTACCCCTTCTGCAATAAAATCTGCCGGAAAGGCCTGCTGGAAAGTCTCTTTGTTTTCAAAAGGGAAATGCCATTGCGCATAAGGCATGGCACCGCTGTCGAACCAAACGTCTATCAGGTCCGGAACACGTTTCATGGGTTTACCCTCCCTGCTTACCAGCACTATCTCATCTACATAAGGTTTGTGCAAATCCAGGATGCCATCGTGGAAATAATTCTTATTGGTATCGCCACCCAACACTTCGGTGGCTTTTCTTATCTCTGTATTCAATTCTGCTACGCTGCCAATACATTTTTCTTCGCTGCCGTCTTCTGTTTTCCAGATGGGTAGCGGTGTACCCCAGAAACGGCTTCGGCTGAGGTTCCAGTCAACCATGTTTTCCAGCCAGTTGCCAAAGCGGCCTTCGCCGGTTGATTTGGGTTTCCAGTTAATGGTTTTATTCAGCTCAACCATCCGGTCTTTTACCGCGGTGGTCTTAATGAACCAGGCATCCAGCGGGTAATACAAAACAGGTTTATCAGTACGCCAGCAATGCGGGTAATTGTGTTCGTATTTTTCTATTTTAAAGGCGCGGTTCTCCAGTTTTAATTTCACGCTGATGTCTACATTTACATCCACGTACTTCGGATCGTCTTTATAATTTTTTACATAGCGGTTGCTGAACTCGCCGAGG
>JANPGT010000695.1:0-1960 GCA_031424135.1 Chitinophagaceae bacterium | reverse complement strand
GGTCCGTATACTGTCACCGTTTCCTTTGCCGGTTATCTTGAAAAAACAGAAGATAATATTATACTGGAGCTCGGCCGCAATACCCAGGTAGACCTTGTATTACAAACCAATACAGGTAACCTGGCGGCTGTAACAGTAACGGGCAGGTCAAAAATATTCGACAACCGGCATACCGGCGCCTCTACCAATATCAGCGCCCGCCAGTTGCGGCAACTGCCCAGCATTTCACGATCTGCCGATGATTTTACCAGGCTTACACCTTCTGCTTCCGCCACTATCAACGGTACTTCTTTTGCAGGACGAAATGGCCAATACAACAACTATTCACTGGACGGTGCCGTATTTAATAACCCCTTCGGACTCGATGCGCCTACCCCCGGTGGCCAAACCGGTTCGCAACCCATTTCGCTTGACGCCATTGACCAGATACAGGTGAACATCGCCCCCTATGATGTTACACAGGCCGGCTTTACCGGTGCGGGTATTAATACGGTAACAAAATCGGGCACCAATACCTTTGGCGGAACTGTATACGGTTTTTACAGGAACCAGGGCATGACTGGTAAAAAAGTCGATGGCGATAAAATTACCGTACCCAATCTCACCCAGCTGCAGGCAGGCTTTTCATTGGGCGGGGCCATTAAGAAAAGCAAGCTGTTCTATTTTGTGAATTTTGAAACCGAACAAAGGGAAGACGCTGCCAGCAGTTATGTGGCCCGCACCGGCAGCAATGGCACCAATAACAACACCTCCCGGGTGCTGGCGTCGGACCTGCAGGCAGTGAGCAGTATTCTGAAATCAAAATTTAATTATGAGACCGGCCCCTATCAGGGTTACAACCTGAAACAAAAAAATTATAAATGGCTGGCCAAACTGGATTGGGTAATTAATAGCAATAATAGTCTTTCGATTACGTATAACGGACTTGATGCCAGCAAGGAAAAGCCCGCCCACCCCAACGCCATCCGTCACCGCGGCCCCGATTATCAAACCATGCAGTTTAAAAATTCCGGTTATGAGATTACCAACAAGCTGCAGTCCTTCGGCGCAGAATTAAAATCCAACTTTGGTACCCAGTACGCCAATAAGCTGAGAGCCGTATATACCACGTTCAGGGATAGCCGGAATCCTTTTTCTACGCCTTTTCCAGTGCTGAATATTACCAAATACGGTACCATGTACATCGCTGCCGGCCATGAGCCCTTCTCCATTAACAACCGGCTGAACCAGGATGCTTTCCAGGCCACTGACAATTTTAATATTATACTTCCAAAACATACCATTACCATCGGGGGATCTTATGAATCCTTCAAATTTGCCAATTCATTTAACCTTACGGGTTATGGCGCTACCCTGTTCAGTGATGCAGATATACAGACATTCAAAGACAGCGTACCCGTTAGCGGAAAATATGTATTTGGCGCCTACCCGCTTGATGTAGATGTAAGCGCCGCCGCTGCCGCAGGCAAAGCAGATAAATGGACCTGGTATTATATCACAGTTGCGCAGGCTTCTGCTTATATACAGGATGAGTGGAAAGCGTCAGAAAACCTGCGGGTCACCTATGGTCTCCGGATGGACATTCCGATGTACATGAGTTCTTCTTATAAGCAACCAGATGGTACCGTTAGCTCACCTACGCTACAGAACAATGATAACCTTACACTTTTTGATGAACATGGGCAACTGGTAAAAAATGGCAAGGGCCAGCAGCTGGACAATACCCGGCTACCCTCTTCGAAGCCGCTTTTTTCCCCCAGGGTAGGTTTCAATTGGGACGTCAAAGGGGATAAAAGTTTCCAACTTCGGGGTGGTTCGGGCTTGTTTACCGGGCGCTTCCCCTTTGTATGGATCGGCAACCATATAGGAAACCCGTATTCCTTCTTTTACTGTGCCACGGCCAGCAATTTTAAATGGCCGCAGATCTGGCGTACCAATATCGGCGCCGATATGAGGGCAG
>JANPGT010000694.1:0-7144 GCA_031424135.1 Chitinophagaceae bacterium | reverse complement strand
GTCTTTTTAAGCAGGCTAAGTTCAGTTTTTTTGAAGATTCTTCACTAAAAACTTCTATTTTTGCCCTTCTTAAAAATGGTCCTGTGGCCGAGTGGCTAGGCAAAGCTCTGCAAAAGCTTCTACAGCGGTTCGAATCCGCTCGGGACCTCTACTACAAGGATCGCAGCACTGCGGTCCTTCTTTATTTTTACACTATTTTACTTCTAATGTGCTGTATTTAAGTTAGTTATAACTTTTGTATTTTTTCTTTGCTTTCTACCTTTACAGGGGTTGATTTCACGCTAAACCGGGTTTTAATCGAGTAAAACTCATTGGATACTATAAAAGGTATAAAATGAAAGCACCCATTAAACTGGTAGGCAAGGCTGCCAAAGATTCAGGTTCCGGCGAATCATGTTTTATGTATTGGAAAGTAATATGCAGAACAACTGCGGCTTGGGAAATTAATTTCAACCCTTGCTTGAAACTACCCGCAAAGAGGATTATCAGGCGGCCGATAAAACAAAAGTTGTACCTACTCCCGGCTTCGATTCAACGGAAATACGATACTGGATAGCTTTGGCAAGGTCCCTGATAAGATGATGCCCGAAACCGGTTTTTGCATTAAAACTGCTGCCTTCCTGGTATAGTGATTTCGCCTGCTCCTCATTGATTCCGGGGCCATTGTCTGTTATTGACAATATAGTTTGTCCCTTCTCCTTTCTTGCTTTCCATTCAATTATTCCCCCTGGATGATTAATGAGTGCTTTGATGGCATTAGCGGTAAGATTTTGCATAATCACTTTCATATAGTTTTCGTCGGCCGGCACTTCAAGGGCTTCGGGGTTATGGAAGCGAACAGCAATCTGCGGTGTTTGTATGAAGAATTTTTTCAGGTAATCAAACAAATCGTCTATCTGGACCATTTTAATATTTGGTTTAAAATTTTCCATCTGTTCTTTGCTCCAGAGCAGCATGGTCTCCATGGTCTGCAATAGCTCGTGTACAGATTGATCTATCTGTTGCTGATAGGCAAGTTTTTCATCGGCCGCCAGCGTTTCCGGTTCGTTTTTTAAGAGATGTAGGAAATTGATCAGGCTGGAGATGGGGCTCCGCAGATCGTGGCTTAGAATGCCGAAAAATTTTGCTTTGATCTTATTGGCTTCGTCCAGTTGGTTGTTCAGCACCATCAGGATGGTATTTGTTCTTTTCCGGTTACGACTTTGCCAATACAGCAATCCCCCGATGATCCCTGTCAAAAGCAATCCCGTGATCAATCCAATCTGGGTTCTTTGCTGGTTGTGCAGGGTTAGCCTGTTGATGGCAATTTCATTATCTTTTATGGCCATATTGTGTTTACTTTCCAGCGCGGACAGTTCATTCTTCTTCTCCTGCGAGAAAAGAGAATCGTTGATGGCAGAAGCTGTTTTGTAGTATTGTAAGGCTGCCTTGTAATTGTGCCTTTCTTCCTCCAGTTCGGCCAGAGAAAGAGAAATTGTTGATAGATACTCTGCATTCGAGGTTTGTTTACATAAGGCGATGGCCCGTAATGAATAGGCTTCGGACTTTTGTAAATAAGTTGCCTTATCCGCAGGTTTACTTTGTAATGCAAGGCTGTAATATTCGCTGCCCAGGTTGGCAATATTGGCAATAGAACCAATATACGCAGGACCGGATTCATCAAAAATGGTTTGCGCCTGCAGCAGGATATCGATCTCCTTCTGATGGTCAGGAAATTCCAGTGCTGCTAAATTGCCCAGCACTGAAGCCACCTGCCGCCTGTTATCCATTGCTTCATATACCCGCAAGGCTTTTGTCATATAAGATTTTGCAGCCACGGAATCTTTTGTTTCCTTTTTAATAACACCTAATAGAAGCAGGGCCTTTCCAATTTGATCCGGGGAGGCAGATAATTCTGCGTACTTCAATGTCATTTCGCCGTATTCAGCTGCCTTGGTATAATTTTTTTGAGTAGTATATGCCGCAGTAATATTGGTGCCCACCAGCGCTATTTTTTCACTGTTATTTATTTCCTGTGCAATGGCCAATGCCTTAAAATAATAGTCAACGGCGTTTGAAAAATCGGATTCGCGCTGGTAGCTCCGGCCAATATTATTCAGGTTATTGACCTGGCTTATTTTTAAATCAAGTGCTTTATTTAAAGCATAGCTTTCCTGGAAATGCTGCCTTGCCAGGGTGTTATTTCCAGTGTCGCCCACCATTAACCCCATATCATTGTGAAGATTGGCTATCCCTTTTTTCCATTGTATTTTTTCCGCCAGCTGCAGGCTTTTTTCTGCATAACTGAACTGCTCCTTTGGGTTAAAGAGCATATAGGCCCTTGCAATTTGATTCAGCAGCTTTACCTTATTGGAATCGTTTTGTAGTTTGGGTAATACATTTTCCAGTGAGTCAACCAGGGCCTGGCCTTTTTTCTGTGCAGCAACGCCAGTGTAAAAACCGGCAAATAAAATGACAAGTATATATTTCATACATCCGGATTTATCAGGTTGTCCAACATTTCTTTATAGCTTCGGCCAATCGGCAGCAGGATATTATCAACCATGACTGCCTTGGGTGTTACTTTACGGATATAATGTTTCTGCACCGCGTAACTCCGGTGCACCCGGATGAATGCCTGAAAAGCTTTTTCTTTCAAAAGGTTACCCAATGAATTCAGCACGCAATATTTCTTTTCACGCGTAATAATGCCCGTATAATCCTTCAGTGCTTCCAGGTAGATAATATCATTAAATTGAATCCTGATATGTTCGTGACCATCTTTAATAAACAGGCTCTCCTCGTTTAATGAATGGTCCAGTAATTCGGCTTTGTGATGCGTATCCAGAAAATACTTAAGCCTGTTCATGGAAATGTCGAAACGGTCGTGTTGAATCGGCTTCACTATAAAATCCAGCGCATTAACTTCAAAACTCTGCACCGCATATTCCGGGTAAGCAGTAATAAATATACAGGCAGGCACTTTGTCCAGCTGCGTCCTCAAATCAAGCCCACTTAACTGCGGCATATCAATATCAAGAAAAATGGCATCTGGAATGGCATTTTCAGCAGCTTCCAGCGCCGGACCGGCAGCATCAAACAAACCTGCTATTTTAATGAAAGAATATTTACGTACAAAAGAGGCAGTGGTAAGCCGGTCTATGCCATTATCGTCTACGATGAAACAAGTGTATTCCTTTTTTGCAGCGTTCATGGCCATCCTTTGAATATCCAATATAATACAATTTTTCGGCGGCCAACCTTATTTATTACACGGTCACATTATTTGTCAACGCCAGAACTGGAATTTTATTAACCCTTATATCATCCGCCAATCAGCACCGTCGGCAATCCTGCCATAATAATTCCTCCATGGGCTGTTTGGTCACTCATACGGGCAGCGGGTTTATTTCCAATCAGTACGGTAGTTGATCCTGTCGCGATAAGGTCCGGAGGGCCCACGCAGACACAGGCATCCCCCACAACAGCGGCCGGCATTCCTCCAATTAAAACAGTGGGGCAACCGGGCCCGGTAACAGGCCCTCCCACATGGGGAATGGGTGGAAGTCCGGGGGTAAGCATAGGACAAACATGCATATCTCCGATTCTTGCGGCGGGTTTGTTCATCAGCAATTGTTTTTATCAGGTTAAAGGGCTCCAGCGGTTGTTCGGTTTCTGGATGGGCGCTTGCGGTCCGGCTTTGGGCTCTTGCAATTCCTGCTCGATAACAAAAATTCCCTGACCTTTCTTTTTACCGATAAATTCCAATTGCGCCAGTTTCTGAAAGATCAGTACGTAAGCCATGTAGCACCGGTAGATGGCGTCCAGTAAGGATGATGTATCGTAGTGATTATATTTTAGTTGCAAAACACGCAAAGTTTGATTTTCCAGGGTGCCAGCGGCTGTTTCCGTCCATTCTGCAAAATAGTTCAGCATTTCCTCACGGTCTTTCTCCGGAAAACATTGCAGCATGGTATTTGCAAACTGGATGTTTTCCAGTAAAAAGATACATAAATCGATGGGGGTAGATTTGATCAATGTCCACTGATACCTGATTTTCTGTTTCACCAATTGCTCCAGCATTTTTTCACTGATCTTTTGAATATTGTTCGAGAGGGTGTTTGGCTGTTGCGATGGTGTTTTTGAATTTATTTTCTGAACCACTTTCAAACAGGATAATTCCCAGTCATCCAGCAATTGACGGAATTTTGAAAACCAGTTAGTCAGGACAGGTAAACTACCTACGGAAGTACAGGGCGGAATAAAATCAGTGTTATACTGCAATTCGCCGTTTTGATAAATGATGCTGCCTATAATAAGGGTGTCGGATAATTGCGCGGTATTTAACTGTTCTGCAGGAAGCAAATTCAGTCTTATTGCCGGTCTGGTAAAAGGATGGCGGGGCGGATTTTCTTCCATTACAGGCATACCGGAAGGAATTCGTTCAAAAGGATTTACGGAAAGTAATATAAATAACTGCTGCGTTTGAGATAACTGCAGGTTATACCTGGCCGAAATCTCTTTGAAATGTATACTCAGCTTAAGGCTGTCTCCGGGGCCGATCTGGATCCTGCTTCCGTTTGGTGTAATGCCATTGCATGATTTTAGTTCTATATCAATTAGTTGAGCCGAATCTAAAAAAACGGCTATATCCAGCGATTGTTCAACAGGTAAAATACCGAAATTGTCATCGGTTAGATGCAATGCTGAAACAGCCCTGCCCAATGCTTCCGTGTACAGCCCGGTTTGTTCAAAATGTTTCCTGGAAATTTTCATTCCATCAATCCAGTTTACAGGCAGGTGTTTATTATCTCCGGGCATAAAATGAAGCTTTAAATAATGGTTGTATAATTTAATCTTCCCTGGAAGACTGAATCGTTTTCAATAAAAAATGCTGTGTAATTTTTTGTCATCCTGGTTTCAAAAAAAAATTCTGCGTCCAGCGGCATGAATAAACTGCATAGATATTCGTGTAAGGTGATTTTTTTCCCGGACGGCATATAATCCGGCAGATTCGCCATATCTGATACAAAAATTGTTATTGAATAACCGGCCTGCAGACTTCCCAAACACCCACCCAAAATGGTATCTGCTCCCAATTTCATCTGACCAAGGACAGGGTTTTCACTTATTTCATATTTGCACGGCCCCGCTTCCCTGATCTCAACCGGGTCGCCGGTGATACTCTCAAAAACAAAGGATAGCAGATCCTTTTTCCCGGTTAATTTATGAATCACCGGCATCAATAAGCCGAGTTGGCTTTTCTGCAGATCATCCAGGAATTCAGGCAGGTGCCACAACCGGTTAAAAATTTCTCCCGGCAATGTATCATTGGTTTCAAACAGAAATTTCCGTTCTTCTATCTCCAGCCTTACCCGTTGGCTGTAAAATTCATGTTCTAATGGCTGAAAAAACAGGCGGCTCTGCTTTTCTATCGTTTGATGTTCCTGGATTTCCCGGATGACTTCATATTTATCGGAGGCGTTATTTGTTTCTGCCACATGGTGAAAAAGATCTTCCGGAAGCTGGTCATAAATCCCGTCCCTGTTAACAGTAAAACAAAGCCTTTTCTTTTTCCCGGCGCCGTAGTCTATTTCGCCGGCACTTTCAATATCGTGATGATAACTTCTTTTAAACAGGCTTTTGCTCTCAATTACCACATCATCCATATCCAGGTTTTCAGACAGCAGATCTGTAAGGATTACTTCAAAACGTATATCCGAATGAAGCGACTGCAAAAACATGGAGAAGTCACTGTGGGTTATCATGCGGTGCCAGGTTAAGCCGGTAAGGAATATTATTGACCGATTGTCCTTCCAGCGTAATCGTTAAATTCCGCAGGCGCTCTGCCCATTCATCAGGCTCGAGGCTACCCGGTTCGGGCGTTATTTCTATTTGCATACAACGGATAAAACCTCTCATCGGGTGATCGTCAGCAACATATATTTTTTTGTACCTGATGGTACGGGCCATTTTACCCAACTCTGTTTGCATAAATAATTTCAGGTCTTCCAGGGTAACTATACGGGCATGCGACAAGAGTGATCTTTTATACTGGTCAATTTTTTCAGCGTCATTGAATTTATCCCTTCCCCCGTAGGTTGATGTAATAAAAAAAACCGTATTTGTGGAAACATCGCTGCTTTTATAGGGCGCTAGTTTCGATCCAAGAGGTATTTTATTAGCGAGTTCACCATTGCAGCTCCAGAACGCTACCATTATATTGCCATTCGGTTGTTTCGGTTTTACCGCCAGGTAAGGAAAGGGGGATTTGTTCTTACTCAGTATTTTGACCTTGTCTTCAATACGGGCCAATACCTGGTTCAATTCGCGGATATGATGTATCAGGAAGTCATCACCCAGGGACGAAAAAAATGAACTTTCTTCCCGGAGCAGTTCGGTAAGGTTAACAAGTGTTTCATGGGCATTCCGTTCATCAAAGCGGTTGATCCCGTAACGAAGGGTATAAGTTTCAGGCATAAGTCCTGCGGGGTTGGCGAATGGTACTAATTGGACCGGCTGCCCATTACCACCGGTTATTTCCTTAACAGACAGAAAACTGCCGTCAGTTTCCAGTGGAACAATATTCACGTGCTGTCCAAGCTTATAAGTGAATGTATTCAGTTTCCTGTTGATAACCGGAAAGGCATTTATACTTACAAAAATGGTATCCAGCGCTTCGGCAGGTATAACAGGTGGAAAGTGGATTTCAATCCACAATAGGGGCTCTTTTAATGCCTGTAAATCTCTTTTATCAAAAAGCTGCTCAAAGGCTTTGGGATAAGGCAATTGTTTTATTTTCAGATCATCGAAACTTTCTTTTGCGGATAAACTGATGAAATGGCGGTTATATAACTCAGTTACCTGCGCTTCGATCTTTTGCATAGGATCAAATGCTGCCTGGATAATAGCCACGGGTTCAGGAGACCCGGCATTGATATGCATGCCGGCATGCGTGGTAAGCCTGTTAGATTCAATCATCCATTCAGTATAAGGAAGGTATTGATACCAGCTGTTACTTCCCGGCTGATTCATCCAGTTAAAGAAGAAGGAAATTCCATTTACTGAATTTATTTCTTCATGTATGTCCAATCCTATCCACAGAACGTGCTGCAGGTCAACCCTTTTTTGGGCAGATGAGGATACCTGCAATTTCTGGATGCCC
>JANPGT010000693.1:0-2356 GCA_031424135.1 Chitinophagaceae bacterium | reverse complement strand
AAAGCGCCTGTGTTGGTTATTCGTTGATTTTCCAGGTAATAGACCCGGTCACATTCAAGCCATGGAAGAATGTTGATGCTTCCGGCGCCAATCTGTTCATTGGAGGAAGCGGCTCAGCTAACTGCAGACGCTCCCGTAATTATAATATTGAGTTCACTTATATGGATGCGGGCAACAGGAAGAAGATGATGGACTTTATGGACAATATTATTCCTGACGGTGCTTATGTAGTGGTGCGTAATATTACCAACAGCTCTCAGCCCGGGGGTGCTTATGTACAGGATTGGAAAAAGGATACGACTTTATACGGTGCGGGTAATTCTTTGTACCACCGCCTTTTCAACGCTGGGTTCTCAACAATCGATTCTTTTTATAATCTGCGATCTTTCATTTTTATTTATAAAAAGAATGACCCTGCTTTTGCACCGAAATCTAAAATGAGCGATGGGCCTTTCGATATAACCGTATTGGGCGTCGATTGTCCTACAATAGACACGCTCGGCTTTATTACTTCGCCTGTGTTCGGACCCGCCAAAAACTGGCACCAGCTGCACTGGCGGGGAAACAGCCTGGAAGCCAATTCTGCCGACAATCCTACCGTGCAGGTGATTGGAATAGATCAAAGCGGAGCGCCTACCGTATTGTATAATTTTGATAAAACACAGCAGGATGTTGATATTTCGTCGATTAGTGCAGTTCAGTTTCCCTACATAAAACTAAAAATGCGCAACATCGATTCTGTTACATATTCACCTTATCAACTGCAGTACTGGAGACTCGATTATGATCCTGTACCCGAAGGCGCCTTGATTCCCAATATCTACTTTAAGACCAAAGATCCTTCAAAAGCAATTGACACGCTTGAAATCGGCGAGAAGTTCAAATTTGGAATAGCGTTTAAAAATATTAGTGCTGTTGCGTTTGACAGCGTCAGGATAAAAATGTATATCCTGGATGAAACCAATAACGCGCGGATAGTCACCCTCCCCAAAGGACGCCCGCTGGTCACCGGCGACTCCATCAGGGTAGAGTATGATGTGGATACCAAATACTTCCCGGGCATGAATACTGTTTATATAGACTTCAACCCTGACAATGATCAACGGGAGGAATTCCATTTCAATAATTTCATGTTCCGTAATTTCTATGTTAAGCCAGATAAAACCAACCCGTTGCTGGATGTTACATTTGATAATGTGCATATACTTAACAGAGACATCGTTTCTGCGAAGCCACATATTCAGATTAAATTGAAAGACGAAGCTAAATTCTTACTCCTGACTGATACTGCCAATTTGATTGTGCAGTTGAAATTTCCGGACAATACGGTTAAAACATATCCTTTTAATTCATCAATATTGCGGTTTACACCAGCCGTCGCAGGGTCAGATAATACTGCCACCATAGACTTTACACCTGAATTCCTGAACCAGGTAAATGAAGATGGCGACGAATACCAGTTAATTGTTAAAGGAAAGGATGTAAGCGGCAACAAGGCAGGACTTTCTGAGTATTCTATTAACTTCCGCGTCATCAGTAAGCCAATGATCAGTAACCTGCTGAATTATCCGAATCCCTTCACCACATCTACTGCCTTTGTATTTACCATCACGGGCAGCGAGATACCGGATAATATGAAGATTCAGATTCTGACGGTGACTGGGAAGGTGGTAAGGGAAGTAACAAAACAGGAGCTTGGCCCGCTTCGGATAGGCAGAAATATTACCGAGTTCAAGTG
The DNA here is from genome assembly GCA_031424135.1 of Chitinophagaceae bacterium. Lineage (GTDB taxonomy): Bacteria > Bacteroidota > Bacteroidia > Chitinophagales > Chitinophagaceae > JACMLD01. The sequence continues at coordinate 618 of JANPGT010000693.1, read as the reverse complement.
GGATGGTACTGACCAGTTTGGCCAGCGGCTGGCAAACGGTGTTTATCTTTACCGGTTTGTTACTACGCTCAATGGAAAAAGGATGGATAAGTTTACAGACACCGGTGATACTACCGACAAATTTTTTACCAGGGGCTACGGTAAAATGTATCTTATGAAGTAACAGCATTTAATATAATTTGATCTAACAGGCAACCAGGCCGCTCTGTAGTAGCGGCCTGGTTGCCTGTATTTTTGTTATTACAATGGACATTAGCGTGATCCGAAAAATCAACAGCATGTTTCTGCAGGCATTCCGTTTCAATATGTACATTTACCTATAATTATTAGGCTGCCTTAAATATGCAAAAGAAACAACTTGTAAGATTCTCCATCCAATTGCTGATTGTAATAGTGCTGCTTGAGTTTTTTTTGCGCATCATTTTTTACCAGCAGCAAGGAAGGGAAAGCATGGCTATCATTGAAACAGTCCGGAATTTAAAGAGAAAATTTACTGCAATCGGGGCTGAAAAGGTGTACGGAGATTTTCTGCTGGCCAGACCCGATTCCGGCAGGGAGATAAATAAGCAGATTGCTGCAGAGGCGTTTGCCAGCAATCATTTTGAATACAGCCCATGG
>JANPGT010000692.1:0-7953 GCA_031424135.1 Chitinophagaceae bacterium | reverse complement strand
CAAGGCTGCTGGCATCGGCCTGTTTACACCTTATTACGGCACATTGCATGGTTCGGATGGTAAGATTTCATGGCAGGGCTATAACCCGGGCAATATAGATTTATCCTGCTTCGCCAACGGCGGTGGTTCCGGATTGTTTGGAACAGGTGCAGGCTCTTTTACGGTGTATATGGACTGGTGGTTTACTTTCAGGGCACCTGTAAACCGCAATTATGCGCACACCATCTATGTGCCCTTCCATGGTTTTTATATTATCAAAGCTGATGATGGTTTCTGGGACTCCAAAGAAGCAAAAGCACGTATTGATATTTCTGCTATGGGTTACCAGTACAATGCAAAGCCAACAGCTACCACCAATGTATTTGATATGGGCAGCCAGAATATAAATGTAAATGATCGCATAGACGCTACCCGTGTAATGTACTATTCAGATTTGCTGGGTGCAGACCAGGCCTACCTGCGGGTGACCGCTTCGTTTTATGTGTATGCCCGCGGCGGTGGTTCCACCGCACAGCTGAATTTCAGCAGCGGCGCGGCAAATTATATAGGTGTTCCCAGTGTGTATGTAGTATAATCCCATTGGACCATTAATGTGGTGCCAGCAGCACCTGCAGTTTGATCCTGCCACCAGGATTGTTTTGCAGGTGCTTTGTTGCCGGCTGTCAATACTTCCAGTAGTGGCTGCCTCAATTTATCATGATGGAAAAATATCGTACAACGCTGTCATCCATAAATAAATTACCAGTTTAGGGTATTGTCATTGGTGTATTGAAATAATAACTTGCACCAGTATTTAATACTACCATTCTGATTGGATTTCTTCGCTGATTAAGTGATCATAATTTTAGCCCCGGTTATTGCCTGAAGCAATTTTTACAAGCCCCAACCCTTAACTGTTTTTAAAGGCCCCCGATTACAGCACATAGCTTGTCCGCCAATAGCGGCCATGCAGGCTATGCCATAGACACCTGTATCTATCCACCATTAATAAAATAAACCTTGTCATGGAAAAAATCAGTAAACTTTCGCTTACGGTCAATTTTGACCAGGCCCCCAGGGAGGAAACCGCCCTGCTGGGTTTTCTCTTTTATTGCAATGGAAAATTCCTTCAGCGCCAGCCGGTGCGCAAAAATCTGCTGGAGTTTAATTTAGCTGAAGCTGCCGGTAAAGCAGCCGGACGAACAGAAGGCGTGAGCCCCAATGAACTGCGCATTCTTATTGTGCCGGCTACCGATAAAAAAATACAACAGGTAACCAGCATTGAAGAATTGGAAAATTATAAGCCTTATGAACCCGTGTTAAACCGGGACGCACAGGGTAATTTTTCGATATTGCCCATTCCCAATATCATTGCACAATTCTGGCCTTTCTGTAATTGCCGCGTAACCGGTAAAGTATCCAAATGGTTTCATTATGGAAGCACCTGGACAGACAGAGCGGTTTGCCGCGCAAGGGTACATATTTGCGAAGTAGACGCCATCCGTTACTGGATATACCGTATTCCCGATAATATCATTGCAAAAATTCCGGAGGTGATTTTGCGCCCGCAGGAAGTGATTAAATTTCCTATCCCCATTCCAGACCCGCCACCGTTTTCGGGAAATGTTATTCGCCAGGCCGTGAACCCGGCGACGAATATATTTAAAACAGTTTCTGCAGAGCAGCAACAAATGGAAGCCGCGGCAAAACTGCCTGAACTAAGCCTGGAAATAAGACAAAGCCTCGCATCGGGCAACCTTAACCTGGTGCGCGAAACCATCGTAAATAATTATGTATTGTTGCATCCCTGGTTTTGCCTGTGGCCATGGTGGTGGAACTATTTCTACCGCTGCATAGAAAGAAAAGTGGTCTACACTGATGCCAATGGCCGCTTCGACACCAATATTTCTTATCTCTGTTTTGGTGACAAACCGGACATCTATATCTGGGTAGAATATATGATCAACGGAGTATGGACCACGGTATACCGCCCGCCCGTACCCTGCTATACCTATTGGGACTATGCCTGTGGTACCAATATCAATATTCATATAACTGACCCGCGCGTGCCCGGCGATTGCTGTTGCAATTGTCCCCTGCCCGGTGAACTGGTTTGGATAAGAAGTATTGGCAGCACCAGCGTGCGCCATATTTACCAAAAACATAATCTACAGGCACCGCCCGATCAGTCAGTGACCTTCGACCGCATCGGCTTAACAGATGCATCCGCCATTGGGGATGCCATTTTTACAGCACAACCCGATGATTACAGGCGGCCATTCGGGGGAGGACTCTCACTCTATATGGGTTTTGGAAGCGATTTGCCCAATACAGGTATCTACCACTACCGCTGGAGTTATGCCAAGGTAGCCGATGCTGATCTTTCTGTAGTAGCGGGATCTACGGAAGAAGTGGATACGCTGGAAATGAAAGCCTACGATTTTAGTTTTATTGATTCAAACGGCGACCAGCAGATTGGACATGACAGTGTAAAACTGGGGCCATTTACCGTGGGCAGCAATAATAACCTGTATATTATTCCGCCATCCACCCCCGCACTTGCGCCGTTTAATATTCCCAAGACTGACCCACAATGGTTTGAACGCAGCCATAACACGCATACCATCAGTATTGATTCTTCCACCCTGAAAAATGCGGCCATGGCCGGTGGCGACGGTTTGTATCAGTTTACACTTGAATTGTTTGACCAGGCAGGCAACCTGCTGGTGAATATCCCAAAATCAACTTTTAAAGTGCCGCTGAAAGATGATGCCAATACCAGTGAAAATGCACCGGATGATTACCTGTCAGGTGCTACGGCTACCACTGCCAATGCATACAAAATGCTGGTACGTATTGATAACAGTGCCTGCCAGTCGCAGGTCTTTACCGTAAATGTGAACGGCCTGCCGGCTGCTTCCGATTGCTGTGGATTTGTAAAATACAAACCTGGTGGGGTAGAAGCGGATCTTGAATTGAGCTTCCTGGCAACACATCCCAACAATTTTGCATTTTTTGGATTTGACGTGAACAAAGGTACCTGTGGTGATGTAGCCAATGCAGACGCAAAAGGCATGGTGATTGACAGTGCTCCCTTATATGGTTATGCACTCAGCGGCGGTGTTTACAGCAAGCATTTTACGCCTTCGCAGTTATTGGACGCCTGTTATAACAATGGAGCCGGTAAAGCAGCTTTTGCAGAAACTTTATCTGTTATTGCTATGGCAACTGATGGAACTTTCCGCCAGTCGGGTAAGGATGCGCCTTACCGCGTTGCCGCTTTCGCACTTGAACCTTAATAAACAGGGCCGTGAGGGTAATCAGTACCGTCATGGCCTTTTAATTTTTACTTAACCCGATTTTTTCATTATTAAACCTTTTAATTATGTCAACAAAGATTCCTCCCGTTCACAAACCTGGTAATGGTACTCAAAGGGAAACCCTGCAGTCTGCACCCGGTTCCGGTATTGCCATCACCAGTTCAGGTACCCTTACAGAAATGGAAAGCGTTGAAGGCGTAGCGCAGTTTTCTCCCGGAGAAGCGGACAAAGAAGTGGCTAATATTCAGCTGCACGAGAGTATGGGCGATACTATTGAAATGGAAGAATACGGGGAAGAGACACCAGAAACACAGATCGTACCCATGGATGTGTACTACGCTTCTTACAGCGAGTTGCTGCAGGCCAGAACAGAAAGGCAGGAAGTGATCATTGGCACAGACGACAGGGTAAGAATTAATCCTACCACCAGTTTTCCGTGGCGGGCCATCTGTGCATTGAAAATTACTGCAGCTGATGGTAGCCGTTGGATTGGCACCGGCTGGCTTGTCAGCCCAAGAACGGTTGTTACCGCCGGCCACGTTGTCTTTTTACATGATCATGGCGGATGGGCACGCAGCATTGAAGTAATACCAGCAATGAATGATGGTACACGTCCTTATGGTTCCTGTACATCTTCTACCTTCCGCAGTGTAAATGGCTGGACAAACAGCAAGAACAGCGATTACGATTATGCAGCTATCATCCTGCCGCAAAATTGCCGCCCCGGCGACCGTACCGGCTGGTTTGGACTGGCAGTAAAGGACGATGCGTTTTTGAGGAACGCTATTTTGAATCTGAGTGGCTATCCGGGCGATAAAGGTGGTAACCAGCAATGGTTCATGGCACGTAAAACCAAATCTGTAAGTGGAAGAAGAATTGTATATGATATAGATACCATGGGCGGACAAAGCGGCGCGCCGGTATGGATTTTAGTGAACGGACAGCGCTATGCTGTAGGTGTGCATACCAATGGCCTGTCCAGCGGTAATTCTGCTACCAGGATTGTAACACCGGTGTTCAATAATTTGATAGCATGGAAGAACCTTGGTTTGTAAAAATGTATAGTAAGGGGATGGTGTTTTACCTCCTCTTACTTTTTTACAGCTGTCATTCATCACCCGAAAAAAATACTACTATGCCAGCTACAAAATCGGTTAAGGGAATTGTGTATGATCAGCAGGGTAAGCCGGCAGCAGATGCTGTTATAATGGTTACAGGCAGTGCGCACGCCATGCCGGATATTGCCGGCAGCGCCAATGAAAAAGGTGAATTTTATCTTGATAACCTGGTATTGCCGGGCAGCTACACCCTGCAGATCAATTACCAGGGAAACAACAACAGTAAAACCATCAGCCTGGCAGCCACTGACTCCGTTTTTACGATTCATTTATAATAAGATAAATTCATTGCATTGAACGTATTCGTATTTGTAGTGATGGTCCTGGCTGCCTGGCGCATCACCCATCTTTTTTCAATGGAGGATGGGCCGTTTGATATTGTTTACAAACTCCGGAAAAAAACAGGCAATGGTTTTTTCGGAAAGCTACTGGATTGCTTCTACTGTACCAGCGTTTGGGTGGCATTGCCTTTTGGCATGTATACCGGCATTTCCTGGCAGGAGAAATTACTGCATTGGATCGCGTTCTCGGGCGCCGTTTGCCTGCTGGAACAGGCTACTGGTTCAAAGAATAATAAACCTCCGGCAATACCGGATTATACCGAAGACTAATAACCGTTTACCAAACCGTCTAACTATGTGCAACTGCGGTAATCAAAGGAGTCAACTGGGTGGTCAACATTTTTCCAGCCAGGATAAAAGGGAGCCACTGGCAACCCAGGTGCAAAAAATGTGGCCCGATATAAAATTTATGTACACGGGGCAGTCTGCACTCAGTGTTACGGGTACCATCACTGGTAAAAGCTACCGCTTTAACAGCCCGGGAACGCAGCAGCCCGTTGATTTCAGGGATGCGCCATCTATGATGATGGTGCCTGTGCTGAAAAGGGTGTAAGCCTGAAAAGGGAAATCAATGGGTATTATTTTCTTTACTATTTTTAAAGAAAAAAATGCCTTTTATAAAAATTTCTTTATGGCTTACCAGCCTCTTACCGCTATGCCTGTTCAGCACCGGCCAATTGAAAAAGATTGAGCTCTACGACCTGGTTAAAAAAATGGCACCCGACAGTGCGCTGGGTATGGTGGGAGATTGGGCCGTAGGCAATCCCCGTGCCTACCCAATAAAATGGAAAGCAGACAGGCTGGAAATGAGCGACGATATTACAATAAATTTTTTCCGGACCGGTACCCTCAATATAGCTGTAAAAGGGAGAAGCCTGCTGAATACCCAACAGCAAGTTTGTAAATGGACCCTTATGCTGCGCGGTCCCAGGGCAGGGTTTACCAACTATGCGCTGAACAGCGAAGGTATTGCCGGTTGGCATATTAGTGCCGATGGAATTCTTATTGACAGCCTGCTGGGCAACAGACCCTACACCAGTAAATTACTGAAGGCCTGTAACATCAATGCTTCCACCGGCTTTAATTATTACCAGCTGAAGCTTCCAAAAAAAGATCCCCTGTGGGTAAAAATTGGCTGGATGATTACCAATGGCGCATGCAGTATCGGTCTGGACGTGTACGACGATTTCAGCAAAACCAATGCAGCGATTGGTTGCGGTAAATAACCGCTTGCCAATAACTTGCCCACAGTTCATCTTTCCCCGAAGGCAGCAGCTTGCTGAGCACAGGGTGCTGTAGCAGCGGAGGGCCTGCTTCCATGTAATATTCTTCCGGTTCGTTGACTATTTGTTGCGGGGAAATTAATCCTGCTTTCTCTTTGCAGCATTAAATAGTTTATATGAAACCAACTGCAGGGCTGCTCTTGCTCCTTTTCACTACCTGCCATTCATTTGCCCAACTGCCATTTGCCAGCCTGGATCAAGTACTGCAATACGCTGATAAAAACAGCCTCCAGGCAAAGCAGTCGGATCTGCAGCTGGCCATCAGCAAAAAAGAGGAGACCATCAATAAAAGCGGCCTCCTGCCCAAACTGAATCTCTACAGCACCGCAGATTATTATCCCATCATTACCACGCAGCTGATACCTGAATCCATTTTTGGGGGCAGCAGCGATAAATTCCGCAAAGTACAATTCGGTCTGCCATTAAGTTTTGCCGCAGGCGCCGAGTTAACGGTTCCTGTTATTAACGTTGAAAGATGGGAGCAGCTGAAACGCATCAAACTGCAATCAGTGCAAACTGGCTGGAACAGCAAAGCCGCTATTGAATCACTGCATATACAAATTACGCAATGGTATTACCAGGGCCTGCTGGCTGCGCAACTGGTGCAACTGAATAAAAGTAACCAGCAGGTGACCAACGAACTGCTGCGCGTGCTGGAAGAAAGAAAAAGAAATGGTGTGCTGAACCCGGCAGATTTCAACCGCAGTAAGAACCTGCAACTGGATATGCAGAGCGCCGGCATCGAATATGAGAAAAACCTGCGCCAATCGCTTATTGTATTAAGGCAGTTACTCAACCTGCCCGATTCAGTTTCACTATTGCTTACGGATTCTTTAAACGGTAAAAACCTGTTGCTGGCACAGGACGAAAATGCTTTGAGCAACCGTCCTTCATATAAAGAAGCGGCAGCAAAATTGTCTGTAGCGCAGCAGCAATTAAAAGAAATGCAGAAGGCGGTATTGCCCAAACTGGCTTTCACCGGTAAGTATACCTACCAATGGCAGATGAAACCATCTGCAGGTGAACATGTAAACTTTGATTACAGCAGCCTGGGCCTGCGCCTTGATTTTCCGCTGTTCCAGGGAAGTTTTTACAGGGCCAGCAGGCAAAAATCCGAACTGCAGGTGGTGCTGGCAAAAACACTGCAGCAACAAACAGCCAATGAACTCAGCCGGCAGCAGTCCGAATGGCGCAACAGCTATACCGCAGCCATTGAAAAAATGCCATTGCTGCAGCAGAAAATGGCCGTAGCAGCAGAAAACCTGCGCATAGCACAGTTAAATGTGAAGGAAGGAGTAATGGAGTTTGATGAATTTAATAATATTTTCCTGGAATACAATAAAGCCAGGCTGGACAACCTGCAAAACCTGAGCGATGGAATTGTATACCAGCTTTTACTAAATATAAAATGATCAATATGCTGCTAAGAATGGTAGGGCCGGTATTGCTGGCCGCAGTGTTGCTTTCTTCCTGCAATCACAAAACAAAAGAAGTGCAGCCTGCTGCAAAATTGCTGACAGAAGCAGTGTATGCTTCGGGTACACTTGTACCGGAAAACGAATACAAGGTGGTAGATGCTACAGATGGGTTTTTACAGAAAGTAATGGTAAAAGAAGGAGATACCGTAAAGACCGGGCAACTGCTGTTTGCACTCAGCAATGACAACCAACAGGCACAGGTAAACGCAGCCGCGGGTGTTGTTAGTAAAACAAGACCGGTTACTGCTGCCAATAGCCCGGCGGTAAAAGATATTGAGAACAGGCTGGCGGCTGCCAGGATTCGTCTGCAAAATGACAAGGCACAATACAACCGCTATAAAAACCTGTTTGATCAGAATGCCATTGCTGCCAGCAACTACGACAAATACCGCCTGCAGTATGAAACTACGCAACATGATGTACAGGGCCTGGAA
>JANPGT010000691.1:0-1708 GCA_031424135.1 Chitinophagaceae bacterium | reverse complement strand
AAATCACTACATCGCAAAATCAACAATTCCTGTGCTGCCATTTCCAAATCTCCCACATTATCATATTTCCACATTCTCCCTCAGTTTCAGCTGCACTACATTCTCTATATGATGCGTTTGCGGAAACATATCTACCGGCTGTACTTTGGTGACTACGTATTTTTCATCCAGCAATTGCAGGTCGCGGGCCTGGGTGGCCGGGTTGCAGCTAACATATACAATGGTAGGGGCGGCCATCTCCAGCAGTTTTTTCACCAGTTTATCGTGCATGCCTGCTCTTGGGGGGTCAGTAATAATAACATCGGGCCGGCCATGCTGTGCAAAAAAGAGGTCATTGCAGATATCAATCACGTCGCCGGCAAAGAAATGGGTGTGCGTGATATTATTTAATGCTGCATTTTCTTTGGCATCGTCAATAGCTTCCTGGATCAGTTCTACGCCAATAATTTTCTTTGCCAGCCTGCTTACAAAAATGCCAATGCTGCCGGTGCCGCAGTACAGGTCATACACGGTTTCATTGCCGGTAAGCTCCGCAAATTCGCGGGTTGTCTGGTATAGTTTTTCGCCCTGCCGGGTATTGGTCTGGAAAAATGACTTGGGGCTGATTTTAAACCGGAAATCTTCCAGTGTTTCCAGCGCATAACCTTTGCCGTAATATACCTGTGGCTGCAGGTCGTAAATACTATCGTTCTTTTTTGGGTTGATGGTATACAGCAGGGTAGTGATGCCGGGTACCTGTTGCAGCAGGTGATCAAACAATTGCTTTAAGGCGGGTGCATCTTCATAACCAATGCAGAGGTTCACCATTACTTCGCCGGTGGTGCAGATGCGCAGCATCAGGGTTCGCAGCCAGCCGGTATGATTGCGGATATCATAAAAAGGCAGCTGGTGCTCCAGCGCATAAGCCCGGATAGTGTTTTTGATGGGGTTGGTGGGCTCTGCCATCAGGTGGCAGGTATTAATATCAATTACTTTGTCGAACAGGCGGGGTACATGAAAGCCCAACCCGTTGTTTTGCAGATTTTCACCGGCGGTGCCCATTTCTTCTGCCATCAGGTAGCGCCGGTTGCTGAAGGTAAACTCCAGTTTATTGCGGTAGCGCGAGATGGTGTCGCAGCCAATAATGGGCTGTATTTCCGGCAGGGTTATTTTGCCCAGGCGGCGTAGGTTTTGCGCCACTTCATTTTGCTTGTAGACCAACTGCTTTTCGTAGGGCAGCATCTGCCATTTGCAACCGCCGCAAACGCCAAAATGTTCACAAAAAGGCGTTACCCGGTCTTTGGAATAACTATGAAAATGAATGGCCTTTCCTTCGGCCCAGTCTTTTTTGTTTTTGCTCAGCTGCACGTCTACTACATCGCCCGGTACGGCGCCGGAGATAAACACCACTTTACCCTCCGTTTTGGCCAGGGCCTTTCCCTCGGCGGCATAATCTTCTACCAATAACTGCTGCAGCACTACACTCGGTTTACTTTTACGCATGCGGCAAAAATAAGGAATGATAATTAGCCGCAGATTTGCAGATTATTGATTAAAAACCTTCATAGAATCCTGTTCAGGAGTAAATTCCAAAAATCACAGTTCAGACATTTGGGCCCTTATAATACGTCCCCGGGTCGTTCAGTACCTTTTTCCATTGACGCTGGTGGCTGTCCTGCCATTTTTTGTCGCCGGCCACGGTCCAGTCAACCTGCTGCAATTGCTGCTG
>JANPGT010000690.1:0-1846 GCA_031424135.1 Chitinophagaceae bacterium | reverse complement strand
GTCTATCACCAGCTGCTGCGATTGTTTTGTCTGCAGCAGGTTATTCAGATCCAGCTGCGCCTGGAACAAATCAGCATTATTGGCCAGCCCTACGCTCTGCTGGGTTTTAATGATGTCCAGCTTTTTGCTGGCTACATCTATCGACTGGTCGATGGTCTTGATATAACCCTGCTGACGCACCACATCATAGTAGCTGGTCATTACTGAAGCTATTACGTTTTGTACCTGGGAGTTTACATATTGCAGACTTTGCTTTTCCAGCGCTGCCAGTCTCTTTTTGGTAGCCACCACCCGCAGCCCGTTATATAAAAGCATGTTGCCGCTTACTCCGGCAGCCAGCTGGTTAGAAAGGGCGCCGCTGCGCGAAATATTCTGAATACCGGTAGGCGTGTTTATTTTCTGATTTACGTTTACCGACTGCTCATTGTCTGACCCCGTAGCCTGCACCAGCGGCAGGCCGCCCGCTATACCGGTGGAGTTATTGATATCGGTTATCTGCAGGTTGTTTTTAACCAGCTGAATATCCAGGCTGTTTTTAAGCGCAATGCTAACGGCTTCCTGCAGACGCAGTGGTTGCGCCAGCGCCGCCGCACCAAAAATCAGGAGTATGCCGGAAAAAAATAACCGCTTCATTTGTTTTATTATTAGATCGGGCTTTTAAGACGCCTTCTTTATTACACTAATTATGAAGAATTACACGAACAGGCCGGTATTTGCAGCACGCATTTTTTCAATCAGCCGCAATGTACGGTACTAAATCGCCGCTCAATACACGCTTTCATCCGGTACCACAACAATTCGTGTAATTCGCTTTTTAAATTCGTGTTGTACTATTCTGTGATATTAGTCTGGTGCACCTTATGTTTTCCAGATATAAAAGTATACACGGCCGGAATAACCAGCAATGTAAGTACCAGTGAAAAAAGAATGCCACACACCACCACAATACCCAGCGGAATACGGCTGGTAGACGCAGCACCCAGGCTAAGCGCAATGGGCAATGCGCCAAAAGACGTAGCCAGGCTGGTCATTAAAATAGGACGTAACCGCTGTGTAGCGGCTTCCACCACTGCATCCATCTTGGACAGGCCAATTTCCCTTTTCTTATTGGCAAACTCCACAATGAGGATACCGTTTTTGGTAACCAGTCCTATCAGCATAATCATACCAATCTCAGAAAATATATTCAGGGTCTGGTTAAATACCCACAGGCTCAACAGGGCACCGGCTAATGCCAGCGGTACCGTAAGCATAATGGTAAACGGATCCAGGAAACTTTCAAATTGGGCTGCCAACACCAGGTAGATAAGCATCAATGCCAGCCCAAAGGCGAACATAATATTGGACGAACTTTCTACATAGTCCCTGGAGGGGCCAGACAAAGAAGTCTGGAAACTTTCATCCAGCAATTTATTGGCAATGCCCTGCATGGCTTTGATGCCATCGCCAATGGTTTGCCCTTCTGAAAGTGAGGCTGAAATGGTGGCGGCTTTATAACGGTTAAAGTGAAACAGCGTAGAAGGACTGCTGCTGGTTTCCATATGCACCACGGCACTCAGCGGAATGTTTTGTCCCTTACTGTTGCGTACATACAATCTTTCAATGTCCATTGGCTTATCCCTGTCCGTGCGGTCTACCTGGGCAATTACCTGGTACTGGTAACCGTTCTGGATGAAGTATGCCAACCTGCCACCGCTGAAAGCCGATTGCATGGCCGAAATCACGTCCTGGCTGGACAGGCCCAGGTCTTTAATTTTCATACGGTCCAGCGTAATCTGTATTTCGGGCTTATTAAACTTCAGGTTTACATCAGAGTTGGAGAAGGTTTTATCCTTTCTTACTTCAT
>JANPGT010000689.1:0-13560 GCA_031424135.1 Chitinophagaceae bacterium | reverse complement strand
ATCGTCAATAAGAAGAATGCGCTTCATAAATCTGCTGTTTTAAAGTATTGAAATTAATGAAAATTTATCAGCTCATGGTTTTTGGCGGCAATTCAATCTCTTTGGTCTTAACCCATACCGCGTAATCGTTCGGTATAATTTCATCACCATAGTGCTTTGCATACACCTTGGTAAATTCTGCACCAAAATATAAAATCACAGCGCTGTAGTACACCCAGAGCATTACAATAATGATAGACCCTGCTGTACCGTAAATGCTGCCCAGGTTGCTATGGCCCAGGTAGAGACCTATACAAAACTTGCCAATCATAAAAAGTACGGCCGTTGTTACCGCCCCCACTGTTACATCCTTCCACTTAATCCTGGCATCTGGTAAAACTTTAAAAATAATGCCAAAAAGAAAAGAGATGAGGATAAACATAAGGCAATTGTTAAGAATGTCGATAATATAGATACCTCCCCCAGGCAAAAATTTCAATAATTGCTTGCTCAGCAGGTCTACCAGAGTATTCAGCAGCAGCGATACCATCAGCAGAAAACCCAGGCTGATAATCAGGGAAAACGAGATAAGCCTGTTTAGCAGCATTTTCAGCCACCCCCTTTTGGGTTTGCTTTTCAGTCCCCATATATGATTAATAGAATCCTGTATTTCGTTAAAGATGCCCGTGGCGCCAACTATCAGTACAATAAAACTCACCACCGCCGCAAAAAAACCCTTGCCGCTTAGGTGAATACTGGTAATCATCTGCTGTATCTGCAGTGCAGCGGCATCTCCTACCAGCTGGTGGATCTGCGGATATAACTCTCCCTGGATAGCCTCGCGACCAAAAAAGAATCCCCCTATAGAAATAATAATGGCCAGGAAGGGCGCTATGGAAAAAACCGTGTAATAAGAAAGTGAAGCACTGAATTTCATGGCTTTATCATCGATAAAATCAGTAAACACCTGCTTCAAAAATGCAAATACACGCCTAACTCTGTGAACCATAAATCAAATATTTTAAGTTGCCTGGCCTATGCCCGGCAGCGTAAACAATTCATGTCTTTTTGGCTGCGGCACCTTTCTATTTCAGTATATTAACAGTCAATACAATAAAAATAGCTTGCCAGTTTTGCCGGAAAATAAACATTTACATAGAATTACAATCCAGCTACCCTGGCTTTGCAATAATACTGGGCATTGGGAGGCGCAAGTACTGGCAGATTAATTGCTGCATAAATGCAGATGAATTGTTTAAATCTGAACTTTTGGAAACGGTAAACAGCATAACTAATGATACATTGAAGGCACTTATTGTTGATGATGAAGTCGATATCTGCTTCCTGCTTAGTGGTATACTGAAGCAAAAGCAATTGAAACCCTCATTTGTAAATAACCTGGCAGGCGCAAAAGAAGCGCTTGAGAAAGAAACACCTGCTATTTTGTTTCTGGACAATCACCTGCCTGATGGTTTCGGACTTGATTTTATCAAGTATGTAAAAACCAATTATCCCTTGGTAAAAATAGTTATGATTACCGCCCACGACGGCCTGCAGGAACGAAAAACAGCCCAGGCTGAAGGGGCTGATTTATTTATCAGCAAGCCCTTTACAAGGGAAGTAATAGATTATGCAGTAAAAAAATTACTCCTGTACTGACCTGTTACTCCATTTCCTTTCTACAAACTGTAGAATAAATTACCCATTTTGTTCGCTTTTTTCAATTTATTTCCCGCCGTAGCATGTTCAAACGGGCAAATCCGGCTTTTTGCATTTCTGGCAAAGATTTTACATACAGTTATACGCACCCCTATTTGATCAACTTTAAAACATCTTTACAATGGGAAATCTCTTATACCTTATTGCTGTTATTCTTGTAATTGCCTGGGCTATTGGCTTTCTGGGCTACCACGCAACCGGTCTCATACATATTTTGCTGGTAATAGCCATTATAGCAGTACTGCTGCGGGTAATACGCGGCGCCAGTTAAAAGCATTATCTATTTTTTTACATAAAACTTATACATATGGAAAGCTGGAAATTAAAATTGAACGGCAACTGGAATGATCTGAAAGGCAAAGTTAAAAAGCAATATGCCGACCTTACAGACGATGATCTGTTGTATGAAGAAGGTAAAGATGATGAGCTGGTAGGCCGCATCCAGAAAAAAATTGGCAAGACTAAAGACGAAGTAATACAGTGGATTGAAAAACTCTGAGGTACAAATGTAAGTTCAGTAAAAAGCCTTCATGCATATCATGAAGGCTTTTTGCTGCAAATAACGCAACGCCTTTATTCTGCAAAATCCAGCGTTATAGTAAAAACAGTGCCCTTACCTTTTTCGCTCTCTGCCTGGATGGTGCCCTGGTGATTCAAAATAATATTCTGCGTATTGGTTAAACCCAGCCCGTTCCCTTTTGGCTTACTGGTGAAATAGGGCTCAAACAGCCTTCCCAGCGACTCCTTGTCCATGCCCCCACCATTATCGGCTATTTCTATTACACACCTGTTATTTTCTCCTTTGGTAGTAATGGTAAGAACACCTTTACCCGGCTCCATTGCCTCAATGGCATTTACAATAACGTTTAAAAAGGCGATTTTTAATTTGTCCTTATCAACTGACACATCACAAATATCATTGCTGTAATTTTTTTGTACGCTGATATTGTACAATACTATCCGGTCGCGGGCCAGCTCAAGCGATTCATCAAGCAGTGTATTGATGGAGACCTTGGCAGGACTCAATTCAGCGAATTTGGTTGAATTCAGCAGATCAGTAATTAACTGGTTGATGCGGTTGCTGTTACGCTGCACCATTTCAAATAAAATTCCATTGTCGCCTTCGGTAGTCATGTCAGACTTAAGCTGTTCCATAGCCAGGTTGATATTGGTAAGGGGATTTCTGACTTCATGCGCAATCGTACGCGCAATGCGGCCCGTGGAAGCAAATTTTTCAATGCTGCGCATCTGCAGCAGTTCTTTATTTACGCTCCTCAGTTCCATGATACGTACCCTTAGCTGTTCCTGGTACTGCTGCACCTTTTCATCGGCTTCCCGCCGGGCTTTGTTTTCTCTCATATAGGTGAGAAAGCCAAATATCAGCAGCAGAAAAGCCAGTGTTAGAGAAAGGGTGATAATATTGCTAAGTGTAGACACAATGCGGTGCATCTCATTCCGCCGCTTCTGCAGCTCGTTTTCCTCATGCACCTGCATTCGGGTAACGAGCGACCGAATCTCGTCCATAGTGGTTTTGCCCCTGTAAAAGCCATTGCTGATGCTGTCGGTTACCTGGAAACCATTGTCCTGCAGCAACCTGATTCCATTCTGGATGATGGAAAATTTAGTACCTATCAGGACGTGGAGAGTATCCAGCCTTTCCTGTTGAATCTTTTCTACCACTTCCTTTTTTAACAGG
The DNA here is from genome assembly GCA_031424135.1 of Chitinophagaceae bacterium. GTDB lineage: Bacteria > Bacteroidota > Bacteroidia > Chitinophagales > Chitinophagaceae > JACMLD01. The sequence continues at coordinate 10,166 of JANPGT010000689.1, read as the reverse complement.
GCAAAAGTGGTGTCCGCCTTTGTCCTGCTGGTATAATAGGGCTGCAGAAAACTTACATCGTGCATCACTGCATAGCCCCTGGCCCCGGTTTCCCCATCCTTTACATCAGACATGATCTTTTCCAGGTGAGTAATGGTATTATTGGTATTGTCTACATATTTTGCCTGATCCAGCAGCTTCCTGTTAGTAAAAAGGGTAATAAGAGATGAAATGAGCAGGAGGAAAAATGCGGTTCCATATCCAACCCTGATCCGGTTGTGAATCTTCAACTTGTCAATAATTCTTTTCATTTATTTCGTTTTGCCCTTAAAATGTAGAAAGTTTTCCCGTCTGATTATAAAAATTCCCCAACAGTTTGCATTTACCCGACATTTCAACAGTATGTAAAAATGGTATACTAATTGAGCACTGTTAGTGAAGGTATTTTGTTTCTTATATCTATTAAAAAGCTTGCCATGATATTCTCCACTGTTAACAAAATTCCGGGTTTTGTGCTTGAAAAACTAGACATTCTTTTCCTGCTGCTGAAAGAAAGAAAACAGGAATACGAAGCCTTCGCCGGTAAGGTAAGTGATAAACAATTAAAAAGAACTGTGTTAACGCTGGCGCAGGAGACCAACCAGTATGCAAATGAGTTGTGCAGCCAGATTGAAACCATGGGTGGCAATATTGGCATTGTTGAAACGGCTGGTGAACCACGGGCAATGCTGACACTGGTGCAGGATGAAGATGCCATTTTAAAGTCCTGCGAGGTTAGTGAAAAGAAGATGATAGTTGCATACCGCAGTATTCTGAATGAACCTTTTTTGCATGACAATCTGCGGAAGTTAATCCGCTGCCAGCTGAATGGTCTTACATATGCGTTTATGCAGCTGAAATTATTAAACACATCATTTCATAGGTAGAGGGTTTTGGTTTTAGGGTTAAAAGAGGATACTTCTGTATCCTCTTTTTTTTACACCGTAACTATTTTTTTCCGCTCATCCTCGATATAATAAAGATAATAAGAGCAATAATGCCCGCTATCAGCAGGACGCCGGTCCATACGCCTGCTTTAAAAATACCTGCGATGGCTTCGCAACTGCTCAAAGTGCCAGCCAGCAGCAACAGCATTGCCGGCATAAAGACGTAATTTTTTTTCATTGTATTTTTTTATGTTGCCTGCTTGCCGCAGGCGGTTAAATAATCCGCACATTAAATCATGCATTATCCGCATCGGCCATTCCTTCCAGCAAACTGATAATTACGTGCAGCTGGTTGGTATACTGGTACTCCATTTTTTGCCGGTGATTGCCATACATTATCCAGCGGCCTTTTTTTTGGCTTTTTACCAGGTTACACAAAAACTTGTGATTGACGCCATACACTTCAAAAATGGTCTTTGTATTTTCAGTATAGGAATAAAAGCCAAAATTCACCACCATATCAGCAATAGAAGCACGGCACCAGTACAACCTTCTGGTGGGTGGGCAGTTTATGGAGGCATCCTGCAGTTGCAGCAGTTTTTCTCCCAAAGCAGCGGCAAGCATTGTTTTCCCCAGATCTTCTTCTATCCACTCCCCTGTCTGCACATCGGTGAAAAACATATTCTCGTAACCGTCTTCAAATACTACGTGGTACAACCGGTGATGCGGATGCTCAATAGCTGTTACCCTTACCGGGCGGATATCATTTTCAATTTCCACGTAAACAATACATTCCATAAAAAAGGTATTTAGGTGTACCGAGATAGTTTTAATAACAGGAATATAATATCCGGAAAAACGTCTTGGCTTCGCTATTTTTCAATCCATACAGACACTGCCCCTGGTAAACAATGAAAATCTCCAAAACCGGCTTCATCTATGATTACTTCGGTATTACATTTACCCAGGTAGTCCACAAATATTTTTCCTTTGTGCAGTTGTCCTATTTCCATTTTCTTGAATCCTGCATCACCGTTGGATAAAAGCACTGCACAACCAGATTGCTGAATGTCCGCAATACCTTCCCTTGTCCAGCCAATGCAGTTACCGTGGTCTAAATAGTCACGCTGCACTCCATAGGCATGTAATTTTCTTGCCATCAACAGTCTATCGATGTTTTCGCAACCGGGCAGGTAGATTTCGTAGTCATTACCATCTTTCCCTTTATCGGAATAGGTGGCACCGAAAATATCCGGATAAAATACGCAGGGGTAGCCTTTGTCACGCAGCAGTATAAGGGCATAGGCGATGGGCTTGAACCAGGGTTCCACCGGTGCTTCCAGGGCCTGAAGGGGCTGCGTATCATGATTATCTACCACGGTTACCGCCAGTTCCGGTATAGTACCTACTAGCGTATTGTCGAAGATTTTTGTAAGATCATACTCTTTGCCGGTCCTGGAAGCTACGTGCAGGTTATGGTGCAGTGCTGCGTCAAACAAAGACATTTTTCCTTCTGTAGCATCAATGTATTTTAACATCAGCGGAAGATTGCCCGGTGCCCAGTATTCCCCCACTGCAAAGATTTCTTTACCGGTTACCTGCCGCAAATGATCCAGCCAGTCTTTGTAGAAATCCGGTGAAATATGTTTAACAGCATCCAGCCTTACCCCATCAAATGACGCCTCTTTATAATACCATTCTGCCCAACGTTTTAATTCGTCCCTTACGGCAGGGTTACGAAATTCAATATCTGTATACATCAGGTAATCGTAATTGCCTTTCTCTTCATCCACTACGTCTTCCCAGCCTTCTCCATATTCATTCAGGATGCTGTAGATTCCTGTTTCATTGTTCAGGTTATCGTAATCTACCCCGGTAAAGCAGCTGTGATCCCACACAAAAGCAGAATACTTTCCCTTCCGGCCGGGATGGGTAAACTTTGTATAGGCTTCAATATCGTAAGGCTCAGAAATAAATTCATTCCTGTTTTCAGGATCCACTTTGCGGGCTTTTATTTTTTCAGGTTCATCGGCACCGGCCAGGTGGTTTACTACTATATCAGCGTACACCTGCAGCCCCTTTTCGTGGGCGGCTTTAATGGCATCAATGTATTCCTGCTTTGTACCGTATTTGGTACGCACAGAACTTTTCTGATCAAATTCACCCAGATCATACAAATCATATACATCGTAACCAACACTCATCCCCCCGGCATTGGCTTTGAACGCAGGAGGTAGCCAAACGGCAGTGATACCCATTGCTACCAGGGCTTCCGCATCGCTTTTTAATTTATTCCATAAACTGCCGTCATCAGGCAAATACCAATGAAAATACTGCATCATAGTTCCGTTCTGCATAGACTGAAAATTTAAAAGCTTGGTGTGTACCGTTATTAATTATTTACCGGCAGCATGGTGATCAGATAACAAAATCGCAGCAGCTATTATCAATCAAGGTATCTTCTCAGTGTCCACGCAATGGTCTCGTGGTCTTCCATCAGACTTGTCAGGAAATCTGCTGTGCCGGCATCTTTATACCTGTCATCACAATCGTCTACCGCCTTGCGCAAAGTGACTATAATATGCTCATGGTCTGACAGCAATTCCTTTGTCATCTCTTTTTGCGAAGGTATTTTACCCGGAGCCTCTTTCAGTGACGACAGCTTTATAAATTCAGCCATGGTACCGGGTGTTGCACTGCCCAGTTTGCTGATGCGCTCAGCTATTTCATCAATGGCTTCCTCCAGCTGCTTGTACTGGCTTTCAAACAATTTGTGCAATTCCATAAAACTGGGTCCTGAGACATTCCAGTGAAATTTCCTGGTTTTTGTATACACCAATACTGCATCTGCCAGAATTTTTGACAAGGTACCGGCTATAGCAGACAGGTTTTTTTGTGAAATACCAATTTGGGGCAACATGCTTTTAATATTTTTAAAGATTTTGAACTGTTAATTTTTTTTCAATAGACATATATCTATAAACTATGCCATAATTACAAAACAACAAAAGCTGTATTATAGCAGCAATGAGGGCACGGGCAGGCTATATCCAATAGCAAATGGGGAAAATAATCCTCACTTGACCCGGTGCCTGTGTAATAAACAATACAACCCCGCTGCTATTTGCGTCAATAATTACCGGCATCTGTCTATTACCGCCGTAAAATTTATTTGGCAACGTTTTGGGGTAATGGTTAGCAGGCAAAAAATTATAAATTTTTTTAAAACGAGCATTATGGCTAACACAAAAACGTTATTAGGATTTCTGGCAGGTGCCGCAGTAGGCGCCCTTGCAGGTATATTGCTTGCACCGGATAAAGGTTCTGAAACAAGAAAGAAAATATCTAAAAAAACAGGCGATTTGGGTGATTCTTTAAAAGACTCATTCAGTGATTTTGTAGAAGGTATTAAAGAAACTTATTCTGGTGTGAAAGCAGAAGCGGAAGATGTAGAAGAAAAAGGAAGAATTAAATTAAATTCTTTAAAGAACGAAGCAAGAAATGCTTTGTCGTAAACTGTTATTAACCGAACGGTTAAAAAAATAAATACCGGCATATTATAAAATCTTTCAGTATGGAAGCCAGCAGTCATTTTGATTCTTTATTGTTTAAGGCAGGTGAATACGCAGAAACAAAAGCCACTATACTCAAGCTGAAAGTTGCAGATAAAACCTCTGACACCGTATCAGACGCAGCCGCCACAGTGGTAGTGCTGCTGTTTGTGGGGCTGTTTACGGTTATTTTCAGTATCGGACTTGCCCTGCTCATAGGTGAGTGGCTGGGAAAAACCTGGTATGGCTTTTTTGTCATTGCAGGATTTTATGGTATTGCCGGTATTGTTTTTCATGTCAACAGGAAAAATTTAATAAAAACCCCGGTCAGCAATTTTATTATTGGCAAATTTTTAAACACGCCTGAATGAAAACTACTTTTACAGCCGATGATCTGAAATTACGCATCACCGCACTGCAGGCAAGAAGTCTTCAGCAGGAAGAAGACCTGAAATATACCGCTGGCATGCTGGTTGAAAGTCTTAAGCCCGTAAATCTTATAAAAGAAACGTTCAGAGGCACAGTGCAATCGCCGGGTTTCGGCAAGAACTTGCTGAAAGGTGCAGCCGGACTGGCGGTTGGATTTCTTACGAAACGACTGTTCGTAAGCAGCTCTTCCAGTATTGTTAAAAAAACGGTAGGCACCGTGCTGGAGCTTGGCATTGCCAAAATAGTTACCAAAAATGCTGCAAAAATTGCCGGATCCGGCATCAAAATGCTAAACAAAGTAGTAAACTAACTACTTACACCGGTAAAAACTCCCCATTTCTTTTTGATAAATTCTGCCCCATTTCTTTCGCCCTGTCAATTAAAAAACAGGTACCTGCAGATTGTTTATATATCTGGCCAGTAATAAACTATAATAGACTATATATCAACTGGTTGAAAGATTGTTTTGAAAACCTTCAAAAATTAGCTTTTCCCCTTTCATATTTAAATAAAAAATGTTTCCTTTGCACTGGATTCACTTGCGGAACAGGTTTATTTAATTGTGGTGATTCATGCCTATATTTGTTTATGTAATCATCTGAGTATATTACGGCTATAAATGCCCCGCCGTCCACTATCCGTGCTAACCTCCTATAATTTTCTACGGAAAGCCTTCTAACATTTGCTCCATTTTTATTGATAATTACACATTTACGTTTATAACTATGAACTATGTTCCGGTTTCAGGCAAAAGACTTGCTTCTATTTTATTGACTTTGGCGTGCTTTATCATGGTTTCATCATGCGTAAATACAAAGAAGACTACCTATTTTAATGATATACAGGATGGTGTGTTTAAGACAACGCATGATGCGCCGCTGCCGGTTATTCATAAAAACGACTTACTGAGTATTTTCGTTAGTAGTCTGAATGCAGAAGCTACCATGATTTTTAACGCCCCCAGCCTGCCTACTACTACGTCTGCCGGTGCCAACGGTACTACTACACAAAATGTAGGTTACCTGGTAAACGAAGAAGGTAAAATCCAGTTTCCTGTACTCGGTAAATTACAGGCAGCTGGTCTCACGGTAAAAGAATTTACAGACAATATCGTAGACAGCCTAACACAAAAAAAGCTATTGGTAGACCCATTGGTAACAGTGAGGTTTCTGAATTTCAGGGTTACGGTAATTGGCGAAGTAGGTAAGCCCACCGTGATTTCGGTACCCAATGAAAAAATAAGCCTGCTGGAGGCCATTGGTCTCGCAGGCGATTTAACGATATACGGTAAAAGAGAAAACGTATTGCTGATTCGCGAAGAGGAAGGTAAAAAAATTATACACCGTATTGATTTGAACTCTCCGGAAGTATTAACATCTGCATTTTATTATTTAAAATCGAATGATGTTATTTATGTTGAGCCCAACAGAAACAAAATTGCCAGTGTAAGCAATTTCAGGCAATTGTTGCCAGCATTAATTGCCGCATTGTCAGTAATGGTAGTGGTGGCAGACAGAGTTATAAAATAACAACGAAGGGATTATGAAAAAAATGAAGGTTTCCGCAAATAATGGGATAGAAACAAGTGAAAACAATTTCTTCCAGCAATTGTTTTTCCGCTACTGGCCTTATTGGCCCATGTTTCTGGTGCTGATTATACTGGGCCTGGCACTGGGCTTTGCCTACCTTCGTACTACCAATCCGGTGTATGAAACCAGCGCTACTATTCTGATTAAAGATGAAAAGAAAGGCATGGATGATTCCAAGATCATGGAGTCCCTGAATCCGCTCAGTTCAAAAAAGATTGTTGAAAATGAAACGGAAATCATTCGCTCCAGGAATATTCTCACCCAGGTAGTAAAGGATTTATTCCTGTATGCACCTATATATGAGAAAAATGGAATACTTACCAAATCAGCCTATACCAGCAGCCCTGTAGTGGTACAATTAAAAGAACCGGACTCGCTGAAAGAGACTGCTTCTATAGGATTTACTTACTCAGCGGCGGATAAAACTGTTACCATTAACGGTAATAATTACCCCCTGAATACCTGGGTGTCTGCCCCCTGGGGTAATTGCCGCTTTACTGAGAATCCACTGTACAAACCCTCCGCAGAACAAGGTTCGTTTTATTTTGCCCTGATAGACGTTAAGGGCGTGGCCGGAAATATTGCGGGTTTACTGGAAGTGCTTCCGGTGAGCAAACTGTCTACTGTTATTACATTAAAATTACGCGATGAAAGTCCTGAGCGAGGTGAGGCTGTCCTCAACTCCCTGATGGTTGTTTATAACAAGGTTTCATTGACAGATAAGGCACAGATTGCTTCTACCACACTGGAATTTGTAGAAAACAGGCTGAAAGTCATTCAGGCTGAGCTGGATTCTGCAGAATCAGGTATACAGAAATTTCGTACGCAAAAGGGTGCCGTTAACCTGGGCGAACAAAGCCAGTTATACCTGAAAAGCGTAGGCGAAATAGACCAGCGGGCAAGTGCTATGGACGTGCAGCTGGCAGCACTGAACCAGGTTGAAAAATATGTTCAGTCTAAAAACAATACCCCTGGTATAGTACCTTCTTCATTCGGGGTGCAGGACCCTCTGTTGTCCGATTTAATTGGCAAACTGTACGACAGTGAAATCATGTACGAAAAACAGAAGAAGACCATTGGCGAAAACAACCCTATTACCGTAAGCCTCCAGAATGAAATCAACAAGATAAAGCCGAATATCCTGGAAGTAATACAGAACCAGCGCAACAGCCTGCAGGCTGGAAGGAATAACCTTGCAGGATCCATGAATAAGTATTCTTCCATGCTGAGAGATGTTCCAAAGCAGGAAAGGGAACTGGCTGAAATGAGCCGTCCTCTTGCCATCAAAAACAGTATCTATTCATTTCTTTTGCAAAAAAGAGAGGAAGCAGCACTGTCATTTGGCGCTACGGTAGCCGACAGCCGCCTGGTAGACAGGGCATCTTCCAGCCCTGTTCCGGTAAGCCCCAAAAAACCTTTTGTATTACTCCTGTCGCTGTTTGGCGCATTTGCAGTAGGTGTTATTTACCTGTTGCTGAAAGAAGTATTCAACAGCAAAATTTTGTTCAGAAGTGATATAGAAGCCTACACTACTATTCCTATCCTGGGCGAAGTAGTATATGATAATACAAAGGGGCCCCTCATTATATCAGGTACCGGCAGAACTTTTGGTGAAGAACAGTTCCGCCAGATAAGGGCGTCTCTTAACCACGTAAATAACCGTGGCGCCTGCAAAAAAATAATGCTCACTTCTTCTATAGCAGGGGAAGGAAAGAGTTTTATCGCTTCCAACCTTGCACTCAGCATCGCCATGTCGGGCAAAAAAGTAGTACTGGTAGATATGGACCTTTACCTGCCCAAAGTAGCCGGCATTTTTGGTTTCGACAACGATAACAAAGGCGTGGCCAACTATTTAACCGGCACTGCCGAAGCAGACAGTATCATAAAAAAATCAGCTGTATCGGATAATCTTTTTATCATCACTGCAGGTAAAAGTGATAATGATGTTTCTGAGCTGGTGGTAAACGGTAAGGGACAGGGATTGATCAATTACCTGGAAACCATTTTTGATACAGTAGTGATTGATTCTACTCCTGTACTGGCCCTCACCGATGCTTATACCATTTCTTCCTGGTGCGACGCCACCCTGTATGTAGTTCGCCACAGGGTTACCCCCAAGATTCATATACAGCGGCTTGATGAAAATGCAGAAATGCACAGGTTGAAAAATACGGGTATTGTTTTCAACGGAGTAAAAAAGAGAGGTACCGGCAAATACGGTTATGGTTATGGGTACGGCTACGATTACGATTATGGCTACCAGTATAAAGAAGGACCTAAGAAGAAAAGAAAAGTTAACGCATAAAACATATTTCCAGCCTGGAAATTGCGACCAGACCGGAATTGAAATAAACAGAACAGACAAAACAAACCTTAATAACCGTCCTTATATAAGCGGAAGTGGCAAAGCCATAGTTTTTTTAAACCTAACTTATTAAACAAACCCCTATGCGTAGTATTACAAAAAAATGGTATGTAGTGTGTACCAAACCCCGTTGGGAAAAAAAGGTGACAGAACTGTTAAGCCGTAAAAAAATCGAGCATTTTTGCCCGCTCAACAAGGTGCAAAGGCTATGGAATGACAGGAAAAAAGTCGTTGATGAGCCTTTGTTCACTTCCTATGTTTTTGTACACATAGACGAGACGGAACAGCTACCAGTTCGCCTTACCGACGGTATTATCAACTTTGTATATTGGCTGGGAAGACCTGCAGAAGTGCGCAACGAAGAAATACAGGCAATTAAAGAGTTCCTGAATGACTATAAATATGTACGCCTTGAAAAAACGGCTGTCAATTTACAGGATAAAGTGCGCGTTATTGGTGGCCCCCTGGTTACCCAGGTAGGCCAGGTAGTTTCTGTAAAAAACAATAAAACAATTAAAGTGGTACTTCCATCACTGGGCTATTTAATGCACGCAGAACTGGAATCTTCCAATGTGGAGCTGGTAAGGGAAGAGACCAGCGCATCCTTCAAAAAACAGCAGTGGATGTATGCATTCAGGTAATAAATGCACAGCCGGTGCATATTATCAGTTCATCCTAAAACGAAAGAGCTATACCCTTATTTTACACTAAGACCACAGATGGAAAAAAATCAAAAAATTTATATCGCCGGCCATAATGGTATGGTTGGCTCTGCCATAAAACGTCATCTCGAAAGCAAAGGTTATAACAACCTCCTCTTCCGCAGCTCAAAAGAACTTGATCTCCGCTCCCAGCAGGCAGTATTTGATTTTTTTGAGAATGAGCAGCCGGAATTTGTATTCCTGGCAGCCGCCAAAGTCGGCGGTATTGTAGCCAACAACACTTTCCGGGCAGATTTTTTATATGAGAACCTGCTGATAGAAGCAAATATTATACACGCTGCCTGGAAAAATAAGGTAGAAAAACTGATGTTCCTTGGCAGCTCCTGTATTTATCCCAAGCTGGCACCCCAGCCATTGAAAGAAGAATACCTGCTGACTGGCTTACTGGAGGCTACCAATGAGCCCTATGCCATCGCCAAAATTGCCGGTATCAAGTTGTGCGAAGCTTACCGCGATCAATACGGCGCTAATTTTATCAGCGTAATGCCTACCAATATGTATGGCAGGGGAGACAATTACCACCCCAGCAACTCCCACGTACTTCCAGGCCTTATCCGCCGCTTTCATGAAGCCAAAGAAAACAATACTGCAGCTGTTACCGTTTG
>JANPGT010000688.1:0-2823 GCA_031424135.1 Chitinophagaceae bacterium | reverse complement strand
ATTCAGACTTTAGCGAAAAACTCAGGTTCAGTTAGCACAAACACCAGCAAGGCCCACCGTAATAGCTTCCATATAATGATTGCGTGCAAGAACCACTGAGTGCCGCACCAGGAGCCGTTGTATAAATGGGTAATTGTGTTACGGAGACTTCCGCGCGGAAAGTGTGTAGCGTATTCAGCTATTAGTATTTAACCTCTACCGGCCACTACAAAGTCTAAATACTGAATACCATATACTCAGTACTAAATAAAAAAAACCCTACAGGCCGAAGCGGGTAGGGTCAGCAGCTTTACACGGATGTTGGATAAAATCTTCTGATTAAACTGGTAAAACAAAGCCCTGCTTTAATATCAGCGGGGCTTTGTGTATTATGCGTTCCTGTTAATACAATTCAAATCTTCGAAAGCTGTTTCCAGCCTTTTCGAGAAAGTCTCCTGCCCCTTGCGCAGCCATACACGCGGGTCGTAGAATTTCTTATTGGGTTTGTCTTTTCCTTCGGGATTACCCAGCTGACCCTGCAGGTAGGCTTCATTCTTTTTATAGAATCCAAGAATACCTTCCCAGAATGCCCACTGCAAATCAGTATCAATATTCATTTTAATAGCACCGTAGCTGATGGCTTCCCTGATCTGGTTTTGGGGTGAACCGCTACCGCCATGAAATACAAAATAAACGGGTTTAGGACCTGTCTTCAGTTCTTTCTCAATAAAATCCTGGCTATTTTTTAATATGATGGGGCGCAGTTCCACATTGCCCGGGCTGTACACGCCGTGTACATTGCCAAAAGCAGCTGCTACTGAGAACAGGCGGCCTACTTTACTTAATTCTGTATAGGCATAAGCCACGTGCTGCGGCTGCGTATATAGTTTGTCGTTTTCAACACCACTGTTGTCAACGCCATCTTCCTCACCACCGGTTACACCCAGTTCAATTTCAATGGCCATGCCCAGGGGCTGCATGCGCTTAAAGAATTCAACGGAAGTCTCAATATTTTCTTCAATGGTTTCCTCAGACAGATCCAGCATATGCGAGCTGAACAGGGGCTGACCTTTTTCTTTGTAAAATTGTTCGCCGGCATCAATCAGGCCGCTGATCCACGGAAGCCATTTTTTTGCTGCATGGTCTGTGTGCAATATTACGGGTACGCCGTAGTGTTTGGCCACATTGTGAATGTGCAGGGCGCCGGAAATACCACCGGAAATATTTGCCTGCAATTTATCGTTGGGCATGCCTTTACCGGCTATAAACTGTGCTCCTCCATTGGAGAATTGTATGATTACGGGAGAATTAACTTTAGCAGCTGTTTCCAGCGTAGCATTGATATTGTCTGTGCCAATGGTATTTACCGCAGGCAGGGCAAACTGGTTTTCTTTAGCGTCTTTGTAGAGTGCTTCCAGCTCATCGCCGAATAAAACCCCTGGTTTGTACTTTTTCATGTGTAAAAACGTCCGTTTTGTTATTGATAAATTGGGTTGCTGATGTGCAAGCAATTCTTAAATGAGCTGCTAAGATAGGGTAGTTTAGCGTATTGAGGGATTTTGGGATATGGGAATTTTGAGATTTGCGGTTATTAACATTACTAGCACAAAGCAGTAGTTCCCGCAAAGGTCAATCACAATCCCGACGCATCGGGACCGCATCCCTCCACCAGCAATTTACTGTCAGCCCTCAAACCGGCTTTGAATCTTGGGTATCAGCAGCAGGTTTTTTTGCAGGGTCTGTTTCAGGTTTCTTTTCAGCAATTGCCCCATACTGCGGCAGTTTTTAAAAACCTGGATATTGTTATGATGTTCGCCCAGTTCTGTTTTCAGCTGCAGCAGTTTTTCAGGGGTAGAGATATGGTCTTTCGACATAATATCCAGTAATTCTTTAATGCGGTAACGGGCAGAAGCCAGGCGGAATGTCATCAGCGTGCGTTCTTCTGCCTGGTACTGGGCAATGGAATCCTTATCGAGGTATTTCAGTGATAGTTCCACAAAAGCCCTGTTTTCTTTGAAAAACTGCGGCAGGTATAAATTCTTCCGGCCTTCGTAAGATTGCTGGTCAAAATCAATGGCCCTGATGCGGTACTGGTAGTCTTCAATATCGGGCGTAATGTCTACCACAAAATTATAGCTGCGCATATCGCCCAGCAGCCGTACAAAACAGCGCTCATTGAATTTTACAAATTCTTTTGACAGCCGTATTTTATTGGTATCTGCTGCCTCAAGGTATTGTTTGATAAATACATCGCCGGGAATGCCTGGTATATGTTCCTCTACCAGTGTATTGTATTGGGTAAAAAAAGTAATGTGGTTGGGAGAAAGTATATGTTCCAGTTCCAGGCCATAGATGCGTGAGGCATCAGCTATTTTGATGTAGTAATGGTCGTAGTTATCATTGAATTTATTTACGATGCGGATGCGGAAGGGATGCGAATTGCCGAAGGTGCAGTAATCAACCCTGGCTACGTCCAGGTGTTTTGTAAAAGTGAGATCGCCTTCTGTTTTTAAAATGGCGTAAATATTTACCAGGCCGTCGCGGATATAATTCCATTCGCGCATATCATAGCTCACACTTTCCCAGTAAGTATCCCTTCCGTTTTTATCCATGATGGGTACCGAATAGGTGTAATGCAGCAGGTCGCGGTAAGCCACCGGTAGTTTTACTTCGCGGCCGTGGAGTTTCAGGTAGGCACGCAGCTGGTCGTTTACCGGAAACATGGGCTTTTTGCGCGAAGGCCTGTCGGGCTCATTCTTTGATACCGCATTTAATTGCTCACCAAAACTCATGGTATGAAGTTACGGGAATATGTAGTTTCTTAGTTCTTAGTTCTTAGTTCGG
>JANPGT010000687.1:0-5069 GCA_031424135.1 Chitinophagaceae bacterium | reverse complement strand
CAGCGCCAGGGTTTCGAAATCCTGTTAACGCTCAGCAAAGGCAGCGATGCACAAAAAGCCATGTGCCAGGATGCCATTAACCGCTGGTGGTGGTGAAAACTTTCTTCTTTACAGATTCTTACCATGGCCCTGGCATAAGGTCCATGAGAACAACGGCAGATAGGCACCTGGTTGATGATGGCTGCGCCATCTACCAGCCAGCCAATGGCGCCCATATCGGCCCAGCTAAGCGTAGGGTAATTAAAGATGGAAGAATATTTCGCTTTGCCGCTGTGCAATTGATCAATCATCTCATCGCGGCTGATACCCAGGGTTTCGGCAGCACTGTAGAGATAGAGGCCATGACCAGCTTCATCCTGTACTTTGGCAATCAGCGTAGCTTTTCTTTTCAGCGTAGGCGCACGGCTGATCCAGTTGCCTTCCGGCAACATACCCACAATCTCGCTGTGTGCATGCTGACTGATCTGCCTTATCAACGTTTGCCTGTACTTCTCCGGCATCCAGTCGCGGGGCTCAATGCGGATATCTTTATCAATCTTGTCCTGGAAATCTTTTTCCCTTTCCATATCAGGCATGATGAAATTTTTTGCTCTTTCCAAAGATAAAAATTATTTGCCCAACCGCTAACAATTGTTAGTTTCAGGGGAGTTAAATAGGGTTTTAATCAATAAAAATACCGGCGCAATCTTTAATTGGCGAACTTGCCTCTCTGTAAAAATGTTACCATATGAAAAATGTCTTTGTCTGCCTTTTATTTATGGGTTTTATTGTTTGTACGGGCAGCCAGTGTAAAAAAACGGGTACAACCACCAATCCCCCGGTAACACCGCCTTCTACGCCGCCCGTAACACCCCCTGCTACCAACGATATGGATTTCTGGCTCACCAAAAGTGATCAGTCTGTACTGCTGCAGAAACAATCTGCTACGCTTTCTTTTGGCACCGTTGCCAATGGCAATTCAAGCATAGAAGTAGACAGCGCCGTACAATACCAAACAGTAGACGGATTTGGCTATACGCTTACCGGCGGCAGCGCACAATTGATAAATGCCATGGCGGCTGCAGACAAGGCCAGTCTGCTGCAGGAATTATTTGGCAGCAGCGCCACCGCTATTGGTGTTAGCTACCTGCGCATCAGCATTGGTGCTTCAGATTTGAATGCAGCTGTTTTTACTTATGATGATATGCCGGTGGGACAAACGGATCCCTCTTTAACCAATTTCAGCCTTTCGAAAGACAAGGAAACAGGCACCGGACTGATACCGCTGCTAAAAGCCATACTGGCCATTAACCCCAATATAAAAATAATAGCTACGCCCTGGACAGCACCTGTATGGATGAAAGACAACGGCAGTTCTATAGGTGGCATTTTGCAACCTGCATATTATAACGTCTATGCACAGTATTTTGTAAAATACATTCAGCAAATGAAGGCAGAGGGAATTACCATTACCGCTGTTACGCCGCAGAATGAACCGCTGAACCCCAATAACAATCCCAGCCTGAAAATGCTGGCAGAAGAACAACGCGATTTCATTAAAAATAGCCTGGGACCTGCTTTCCAGGCAGCCAGTATTACCACAAAAATTGTTTTATACGATCATAATTGCAACCGGCCCGATTACCCACGTACTATCCTGGGCGATGCTGCGGCAAAAAATTTCAGCGATGGCTCAGCCTTTCACCTGTACGAGGGGGATATTTCGGCAATGAGCCAGGTGCACGATGCCTATCCTGATAAGAATATTTATTTCACAGAGCAGTATACCGCGTCAAGCGGTGATTTTGGTGGCGACTTAAAATGGCACCTGAAAAACGTAATCGTGGGTTCTATGCGTAACTGGAGCCGCAACGCGCTGGAATGGAACCTGGCCAATGACGCTGCCTTCAACCCACATACTCCCGGTGGCTGTACAACCTGTAAAGGCGCTGTTACTATTGGCAGCGGTGTTACACGCAATGTAGCCTACTACATCATTGCGCACGCATCAAAATTTGTACCTGCCGGTTCTGTAAGAATCAGCAGCAATATTACCAGCAGTCTTTACAATGCAGCATTTATAACGCCGGCTGGTAAAAAAGTGCTGATAGTTGAAAACGATGGAAGCACAGCTACCAATTTCAATATCCGTTACAATAATAAATGGGTACCGGTTACGCTGGATGCCGGTGCTGTGGGTACCTTTGTATGGTAATTATGAACCGATTTTTCAGTCCCGCTTTTACCGGCGAAACAACTTGCATATGAAAAAAATACTCCTGCTTACCAGCGCCATCAGTCTGCTGGCTTTTAACGTGCCGCCACATAAGAAAAGTAAAAACAATGCAGCACTGAAAAAAGTAATGGTCTACACTACAGCAGACGCATCGGCCCTGCGCCTGAGCCTTATCGATTCAACCCTGCAGTTTACAGATTTTGGACAACCCAAAGAAACACAGCCCTGCGTTTTTGTAGACCCCTCAAAAACCTTTCAGACAATGCTGGGCATTGGCGGCGCACTTACAGATGCCTCTGCAGAAACTTTTGCGAAACTGCCCGCCGCAAAACAACAGGAACTGTTACAGGCATTTTATTCGCGCAAAAATGGCATTGGCTATACCCTCGCCCGTACCAATATCAATAGTTGTGATTTTTCCAGCGACACCTATACCTATGTCACTGAGAACGATAAATCACTGAAATCATTTTCAATTGACCATGACCGAAAGTTTAAAATACCATTGATTAAACAGGCTATTGCAGCAGCAGGCGGCAAGCTGGCATTGTTTGTAAGTCCGTGGAGCCCGCCTGCCTGGATGAAAGATAATAACGATATGCTGCACGGTGGCAAATTAAAACCCGAATTTGCCGGTGCATGGGCCAACTACTACGTAAAATTTATACAGGCATACGAGAAAGAAAACATCCCGGTATGGGGGCTAAGCGTACAGAACGAACCCATGGCGGTGCAGAAGTGGGAGTCATGCGTGTTTACCGGCGAAGAAGAAAGGGATTTCATCAAAAATCACCTGGGGCCGGTGCTTTATAAAAACCATATGGCCGCAAAGAAACTGATTGCATGGGACCATAACCGCGATCTTATATACCAGCGGGCCGCCACTGTGTTGAATGATAAGGAAGCCGCCAAATATGTGTGGGGCATCGGGTTTCACTGGTACGAACCCTGGACCGGTGGTAGCATGCAATTTGAAAACTTGAAAAGGGTAGCAGAAACCTTCCCGAATACTCATTTAATTTTTACAGAAGGTTGTGCCGAATCTTATAACCCCGCTACCATCAATGAATGGTGGCTGGGAGAAAAATACGGCCGGTCTATGATCAATGATTTTAATGCCGGTACGGCAGCCTGGACTGACTGGAATGTATTTCTGGATGAAACAGGCGGACCCAACCATGTAGGCAATTTCTGTTTTGCGCCTGTGCACGCAGATACAAAAACAGGAGCGCTGCATTACACTAATTCTTATTACTATATCGGGCATTTTTCTAAATTCATCCGCCCGGGTGCTAAAAGAATTATCAGCTCCAGCAGCAGAAGCGAACTGCTGACCACTGCTTTTCTGAACACCGATGGAAAAATTGCCGTAGTAGTAATGAACGACAGCGGTAAAAACATTCCTTATCATTTATGGGTAGCCGGTAAGGCGGTAGAAATTACCAGCCTGCCGCATTCTATTGCAACGCTGATCTTCTAGGCTGAGAAAACAAACGGAAAAGAGAAGAAGAAAACCTCCGCTAATTATTGACCGCTATGACCTGTAATTCTAAAAACGGCCACCTGCGTTTACTGCCGCCTTTTTTGCTTGTTTTGCAATTGTAGCCGGCATGAGACCAAATTCTCTTGCCCAGGTGCCAAAAGACAATACCCTGAAAAGCAGGTTGCTGTAAGGGGTTTTATGCAAATGATAGTTTTCCAGCAAATTGAGCAATCCTATTGAAAAAATATCGGGGAAATGCTGAATGTAGTCACTGAATTCTTTGTGTATATAGTCATAGTTATTGACAAACAATGATTCTTCCGGACCAGGAAAACCCAATTTTACGTGCCTGTTGTAGATATCCGGCGGTAATACCTCTTTCAATGATTCTCTTAAAATGAATTTTGTAGTTCCGTTCCTGATGATGTAATGGTCTGGCAGACCCAGACAATACTCAACCACCCGGTGGTCAAGAAAAGGGAGCCTCGACTCTATAGAATACAACATTGAATTTCTGTCTTCAGAATGCAGCTGGTGAGGCAGACTGTATTTTACAAGCGCTTCTATTGACAGTTTACTCAATGAATTGTACCAGGCAAGGTTTATATCTTTACTGGACTGCGCCATGTGCTCACTGATCCATTTATTATTCAGGCAATTAACAGCTTCAGCTTTTGACTGGCTTGCTGTTTTTTTGTTGAAATAGGGAATACGAAGTCCAAAAATGATAAACGATTTGACCATTTGTTTGAGCGAAAAGCTTTGATTCCTGGCAGTGGCACTGAGAGCCCTTGCCAATGATATCAATTTCCCCTTCTTTAATAGCCCCCTTAAATTTAGTAAAGTAAATTCACCATACCCACCCAGGTATTCGTCGGCGCCCTGACCACTCAGTACAATCCTGACATTATTGGCAGCCGCGGTTTCAAACACCTTGTATTCAGAAAAGAAGCTGCCGCTCAATATCGGCTGGTCCTGATAGTACACAATTTTTCTCAATAAATTGTTTTCAACCATCTCATGGATGTTGGGATAATTTTTAAAATTTTCTACGTCATAATGCATTACTGCGCTGTTGATATAGGCTATTTCATTAATCCCATGCTTCGTATAGCAGGATGAGAAAGTGGTTACTTTCGTATTTATCCTGTCGGTAACACCTACTATCGAAGTGCTGTCCAACCCGCCGGACAAGCAGGCACCTACAGGTAGTTTTGCCGCAGATTGAGATAACACACTTTCCGTAAACAGTTCATTGAATATACCGGCAGCTTTTGCAAACCTTGTCTTTTTACTCTTCTCTATTTTATGGATATTGTACCACTGGGTAACAGAAAAAGAATGTGTCTTCAGATCATAAATAAGATGGTG
>JANPGT010000686.1:0-3370 GCA_031424135.1 Chitinophagaceae bacterium | reverse complement strand
ACATCATCGGGCAGCAGGCTCTGCATTTCGGGCAGCCTGGCTTTCAGGGTTTGTACTACCGCCCAGGTAGATGCTTCAGCAGTTTTTACCACCGGTATGTACACAGATCTTTTTCCATTAATCAGCGCATAGTCAACTGTTACGTCTGCTGCATCTGCTACAGTAGCAACATCCCGTATAAAAACGGCGGAGGCGCCTTCACTGGCCACCGGAATGTCTTCAAAGTCTTTTACTCTTTCTTCCAGTGAATTAACCGATGTTACAAACATCATGCTGTCTACCCGCAGGTTGCCTGAAGGCGTCATAGCGTTATTTTTGGAAATGGCGTCTACTACCTGGTCGGGAGAAATATTAAACCGGCGTAGTTTCTCCGGGTCCACGCTTACCACCACTGATCTTGAATTGGCCCCAAAGGGAGGGGGCGCCGATAAGCCCGAAACGGTAGAGAACATCGGGCGCACACGCGTTACGGCAAGATCATATATTTCTTTCAGTGATTTCGTCTTACTGTTAAACACCAGCTGCCCTACCGGCAGCGATGATGCATCAAACCTGATTACCTGCGGTGGCAGGGCGCCGGGTGGAAAAAATTTAGAAGCACGGTTTACCTGCAGGGCCACCTGGGCAGAAGCTTCCGCCATATTGGTACTTTCGTAAAAAGACAGTTTTATCAGTGTAAGTCCCTGTATGTTTTTACTTTCAATATTTTTTACGCCGTTTACATAAAGAAACTGGTCCTGTAACCGGGTAGCAAAAAAACCTTCCATCTGTGTGGGCGACATGCCCCCGTATGATTCAATTACATAAATGGTGGGCAGATTGAGTTTAGGAAAAATATCAATCGGTATGCTGCGGATGGCCATCACTGAAAATAATAGCATGCCCACAAACAATACCAGGATGGTGATGGGTCTGCGTAACGCTGTTCTTACCATAATTTTTTATTTGATTGCCTGAATGAAATTGTCCAGGTAGCCGGTAGCAACTGCTTTGTCAAGCTGCGCCAGGTACCAGTCGCCGATGGTTTCTGCATAATCGTTCATAGAGCGGTACAGCACATACGCTGCATTGGTAAGGTCTACCACGTTAATAATGCCAGCTTTGTACTGCGCTATTTTCTGGTTATAAGTGTCACGTGCCGCTGCCAGCTGCACCGGCAGTTCAAGCAGGTTTTTCTCCGTGGTTCGGATGGCGTTGTCTGCCTGCAGCGATGCATTGGTTAAACCCAGCTCCTGCCCGCGCAGTGCAAGGTCGCTGGCGGTGGTTTCAAAGCGGTAGACGTTTAATTTGTCGCGCTTGTGAATGCCATTGAACAAATCGTACTGAAAAGAAATTCCCGCCAGGTAATTAAACCGCTGATAGCCCAGTCCGTAAGCAGCAGACTTGTATTGGTCGTTAAACGCAATACTTGATCCTCTTGCCCAGGTGGTGGCCGTTAATACAATTTTGGGCAGGAAGCTTTTGCTGATAAGTTGTTCGTTGGCAATGGCGATGTTTTTTAACTGCCGGTAATACTCCAGTAGCGGATTGGCAACACTCCCGGGGGCACGGCTGAACAACCCGGATTTTATTTTCAGATCTTTCATGGCCGCACTGTCTACCGCGATTTTATCTGCTGCTATGCCCGTGAGATAGGCGAGGTTTGCCTTACAATTATCTACCATGCCCTGGCTTTGATTATAGGTGATTTTTGTTCGGGAGAGCTCGGCCATGGCCAGTGAAGAATCTGAACCCGCACGGATACCGCTGCCCGACAATGCCCTGATTACACGGAAAATGTTTTCATAACGCGCAATATTTTCCGCATCTGCCTTCAGTTTCGACTGGCTTTTCTGCAGTGTAAAATACCAACGCGCAATAGCAGATTGCAGGTAGTAGAGCTCCTGCTGTGCATCCGCCTGCTGCAGGTATACGTAACTGTTTGCACGGTTCACCAGCGCCTGCCGGTAACCAAAGGTTGCCAGGTCGTACTGCCCGGATAAAGCAGCAATATTACCAGTAGCTAACTGGGCATTGTTTTCTGCGCGTACGCCGGCCGATGTAGACGGAATAATGCCAAAAGTAATAAAGCTGCCTGCCAGCGAATTGTCTGTGCCCGCAGTTATTTCTTCTGTGGCTTTCAGGGCAGGTAAAAACTGGTGCTTCGTATCAGTTACAACTGCCTTTGCAAAATTCAGCTGTGCATTTTTCCGCAACAATTGCGGGAAATAGATTTTTGCGCTGTCTACCAGTTCTGATAAAGTGTATTTTTTTTCCTGCGCAGATAAAGAAAGCCCGGATATTGACAGCAGTGCCAATAGCAACGGCAACTTTCTGAACCAGAAAGTGATCATATGTAAATGTTGAGATGAGCAATGTTGTTTACACGAAACAGTAAACAACAGCGGGTGGGCCTCTCAGCGTGGGCGTTCGCAGTTTATTGGTAGCATGAAACGGGTTGCAGTACACGGCGGTATTGCGGCTTTCGATATAATATACCGGGGCCGCTATGCTGAAGGGCAGGATAGCGGGTGCTGCAGACGGCTGAAATCTTTTGTTTAAACGGATTTTACTGTGGGTTTCCTTTTGCTTTCCGGGATGAACGGAGCGAACAGCCATCTGCCCTTCTTGTTTCTGAGCAGCAATGCCGTTATTGAATAGATGCCTGTTGCTGTGGGGGATATCGAAATTAAAAAATACCTGTACCGTAAAGAAAAGACTGTACAGCAGCAGCACGGGTATTCTGCAGACTTGCAACATACAATATGTAGGGCTTTTCTTCATGCAGCAATACGCGTTGTCCGGGGTTTAAGACACAAATATAATTTTAATAAGTATTGCTTATTGTTAAGCGTTAATTATTGGCAATATTCCAGAGAGCCACAGCTTGATTTTTGTTGCCCTGCGGCTATTTCTGATTTTTAACTTATCTTCCGGCAACCGCACTTCTTGCAGTTATAATGCCCTGATAGTTACTGCCAGACCCGGTGCGTTTCCGTCATTACCCTGCCCGAAAACTCCTGCTTGCCTTCGTTCAATGGATATAATCATAATCGCTGATTAATGATATTTTAATCTGTATTTTCATTTCAGCATACAGCGTTTTTTACCAACCAAACAAATAAAACATGAGAAAACAACTGAGTTTTTATGCCGGTTTTTTTTTACCGGTAGCTCTTTTTTTCACCGTCACCCTGCAGGCACAAACCAAAACTTTTGACAGCGTGGCCATTGCTGCCCTGAAACAGCAGGTGCTGCCACTGGTGGCCGGCAAAGAAAAGCAGGTACAGGAAATGGTAGACATGATTTTTAGTTTTGGCGAGCTGGGCTTCCAGGAAGTAGAGACTTCAAAATACATCACAGACATCCTGGCAAAGAACGGGTTCAGCAT
>JANPGT010000685.1:0-2710 GCA_031424135.1 Chitinophagaceae bacterium | reverse complement strand
TTGCTATTGCGCAATCCATTACAGGAAAGACGGAAAGAGAAACTGCCTATATCAACGCGATGGCAGCATTTTACACCAATTGGGATAAAATTGATCACCATACCCGTTGCATCAATTATGAGAAAGCAATGGAAAAAGTGCATGACGCTTATCCTGAAGACAAAGAGGCGGCAATATTCTATGCGTTGGCATTGGATGCTGCGGCTGCCCCCACAGACAAGACATTTGCCAACCAGAAAAAAGCGGGTGCCCTGTTAAATGCCCTTTATCCTTCCGGCCCCAACCACCCGGGCATCATTCATTATATCATCCACACCTATGATTATCCCGGATTGGCTGATTCAGCACTGGGTGCGGCAAGAAGGTATGCGCAGGTAGCGCCTTCTTCCGCCCATGCACTGCACATGCCCTCGCATATTTTTACGCGGATGGGTCTCTGGGATGAATGCATCAAATCTAATATGGTATCCGTGGATGCTGCAAAATGTTATGCAGAACAGGCTGGCATTAAAGGCCACTGGGACGAGGAACTGCATGGTTTGGATTACCTGGTATATGCCTACCTGCAAAAAGGTGATAATAAACGTGCCAGGGAACAATTTAACTACCTGCAATCCATCACGAACGTGCAACCCGCAAATTTTAAAGTAGCCTATGCTTTTGCAGCTATCCCCTCCAGGATATACCTGGAGAACAGGAATTGGAAGGAAGCTGCAAATGCAAAGCTCTCCCCTGCTGATTTCCCCTGGGCAAAATTTCCATGGCAGTCGGCTATTATACATTTTACCCGCCTGATGGGCGCAGCTCATGCAGGAAATAATGATCTTGCAGTAGCAGCATTAAATACACTGCAGCAGCTGCACGACACGCTTGAACAGCAAAAAGATACCTATAAAGCCAACCAGGTAGCCGTCCAGATCAAAACCGGCGGGGCATGGATACAATACATGTCAGGACAAAAACAAGCAGCATTAACCGAAATGACCATTGCTGCCGATATGGAAGATGCCACTGAAAAACATCCGGTAACACCGGGGGAAGTATTACCCGCCAGGGAACTGCTGGCAGATATGCTGTTTGACATGGGGCAATACGAAAATGCTTTGGTTGCTTACGAAGCAGTGCTGCAAAAAAGTCCCGGCCGTTTTAATGCCGTTTATGGTGCAGGCAGGGCTGCAGACAAGCTGGGCAACCGGCAAAAAGCCGTTTTATATTACGGGCAGTTACTTGCTCTCACTGAAGCAACAAATACTGACAGGCCTGAAATTGTTTCCGCCAGGAAATTTTTGGCAATGCGGTGATCTATAACCGGTCCCTGCCACGCTATTCAAATTCAGCTGCTGCATACCATTTGCGAATAAGTTATATCGTTATCTTAGCAATATCAACCGCGTGAATATGAATAACTAATATGCTGCAATACAACTGTGTAAACACCGGCCGCCACCCATCGGGAATACAAACATCTTTTATATGATAAGAAAAATCATCAGCATTATTGCCGGCTATGCCATCTTCGTCATCAGCTCGCTGGCGCTGTTCAAACTTTCCGGGCAAACGCCACATGCCGACCCCGGCAGCGGTTTTGTTATTGTAACCATTATTTATGGTGCGCTGTTTTCCTTTATCGCCGGGCTGCTGGTACAGTTGATTGCCCGGGCAAAAAACCTTCAATTAAATTATGTACTTGCTTTTATTATTGCCGGGTTCGCCGCATTTTCATTGATGAAAACAAGCGGCAACCATTGGACGCAGTTATTGGCCATCTTTGTTTTTGCGCCTGTATCCATTTTGGGTGGCCTGTATTATAAAAGGCGGCACAACAATTAATACAACATACCGGTTAAATATTCGGGCCATCCCGGCGTTATAACCACAATATATTCACTTAAACCTTCATCCATGCAAACAGAACAGACGGAACAGGCAGCAGCCGCCAGCGAAGACATTTTAGACTATGGTGCTCACTATGAACGGGCCAACGCCGGTAAAAGATTGCTTAACTACCTGATCGACGTGGTTGCTTTCTACGTTATTGCCCTTGCTTTTGGAATTATACTTGAAATGCTGTTTCCCGGCTCGCTGGATCGGCTGGCAAGCGACGATGCGGGTTTTGACCTGATTGACAGAATTGCATCACTTGCCATGTATGCCATCTATATGTCGGTGGTGGAAGCGGTATTAAAGGGAAAATCATTGGGTAAATACATCACCCAAACACGCGCATTGAACCTTGATGGCAGCAGGATTTCAACTAAAACAGCTTTTACCAGGGGCTTCAGCCGGGCAGTTCCATTTTGCGCATTCAGCGCTTTAGGCACTCCCTGCAATCCCTGGCAAGACCGCTGGACCAATACCATGGTAGTGGATGAAAAGAAAACAACGATCCTGTAACAATGCAGTTGGCCAAACAGACCGGGAGAAGCTTTTACTATTCTACGGAATGCGAACGGTGCCCACGGCGTTAGCCACTCACGATCCACGCTGCTACCCCGCCGATGTCTCCGCAACGGAATTAAATATTTATAGGGATGACCTTAGTGCGGGTCCCGGCGGCTCCGGTTACGCATTCATGATTTAGCTACCGATGACGGCGGGTAGTACACAGTGTATCAGTTCAACGCATGTTATTCTTGCACAGACATCGCCTGGGAAAATCAATACGAGGCGTTTTCTCCGCCGATGTCTCCGCAACGGAATGAGAAATTTA
>JANPGT010000684.1:0-6175 GCA_031424135.1 Chitinophagaceae bacterium | reverse complement strand
GCTGTTTTTAAACTTTTCGCCCGTGTTGGTCAGTTCTCCGGCATAGCTGCTGCTCTCTGCACGCAGGCCCAGTTTGTAGCTGAAATCTTTGATGCTGCTGGAGTAGGTAAGATAGGCGGCAAAAACATTATCAGTGTTTTTATAGTTGCTGGTGGCAGACGGAACCAGTACAAAATTGTCTGCAGAATCTGCTGTGTAGGTATTGTTATTGTTTACACGGCTGCGCAGCGCCGCTCTTACTCCTGTTTCCAGTTTGGAGGTTTTACCAAAGGGTTTGGTGTAGTCTGTCTGGACAACCAGGTTTCTATCATTGCCATCGCCCAGCACCCGCTGCTGTTCGCTGCCGGCCGGTGAGCCATTGATGCCGGAATAATAATTGGTGGTATAATTGGAAATGTTGTTGTTTTTACCCGCGAAATAATTCAGGTCGGCAGTAAGTTCTTCGCCCTCTTTTGCAAACAGGTGTTTCATGCCCAGTGCAAGGCCCTGGCCGTTGAATTCTCTTTTGCTGGTAGAAAGACGGTCGCTGCTGGAAGACGTTTTTCCGCCATTGTACAGGCTGTCTGTGGTAATACCAATGGTTTCAGTGGGTTTAAATTCTCCATGTACTTTAAAGCCGGTTAAAGAAAGCGTGGTTTTATTGGTAACGAAATAGTCGAGGCCCAGTTTACCAAAAATAAAGGCACCATTGGTTCTGTTTTTATTTAACTGGGTTACCGTGGTCTGCGGTACATCCAGCAGGTTCAGCCGGTCTGTAGTACCTGAAGTACGTCCCTTCATCTGGTTGGCCATCAGGCTGGCAGATACATTCACTTTGTTCTGTCTTACATTAAAGTCGCCACCGCCGTTTACGGCACCGCGTTTGTCCACACCCGCACGCAGGTTACCGTTATAGCCGGTTTTCCTGTTCTTCTTCAGCACAATATTCAGTATGCCCGCGCCACCGCCGGAAGCATCGTATTTGGCAGAGGGGTTGGTAATTACTTCCACACTTTCAATAGCGTCTGCAGGAATCTGGTCGAGCGTAAGGGTAGTGGGCCTGCCATCAACATATAATTGCGGGGCACTGTTGCGCAGGGTCACATTGCCGTCGATGTCTACATTTACCGAGGGCACGTTTTTCATTACATCCAGGGCGGTACCGCCGGCGCTCACAATATTTTTTTCTACGTTAAATATTTTTTTGTCTGCATCCAGTCTTACCAGGGGTTTGTTGGCAGTAACGGTTACATTGGCCAGCTGGGCTACATCGGTGCTCAATTTTATCCTGCCCAGGTCTTTATCAAAAGAGGGGGCGCCACCTGCTGCGGGCATAAAAGAGATGGTTTGCTCAACGGCTTTGTAGCCAGTAGCAGAAATTTTCAGTTTCAAGGCGCCTGCTACGGGCAGTTCTTCAAAATTAAATTCGCCGTTGTTCTTGGTGCTGCTTCCTTTTAGCAGTACATCCTTTGCCTTTTTGGTGGCAGGGTCTACACGGTTCTGCAACAACACTACAGATACATCGGCCAGGGGCTTACCGGCGCTGTCTGTTATTTTTCCGTACACATGTCCCATATTGGGCATACCCTGTCCGCCAGGCATTTTTCCGGGCGCACCGCCGGGCATTTGAGCAAGCAGGCTGCTGCAGGAAATTAAGACGGCCAGTAAGATGGTTAAATGCTTCATGATTATTTTTTTGCTGGCACAAAACTATCGTGCATTCAGTTTTTTATGGGGTGAAATGAGACAATAGGGGAAAATCCTGCGACGAAAGCCAACCACCCGTAAACTTGAGGGAAAATGAGGGTTCCGCTTTGGCATTTGGGTCGAAACACCCGCATCGGCCTTTCGCGGGGATGAGCCGCCCCGGCTTCCGACAATACTCCTTGTAGCCTGGGGCAAAAAAATACCCCGCTGCTGGCGGGGCATATAAAGAAAACTGCGTTTAGTTATTTGGGCATCACAAAAACCGCCGGATCAATGGTTTTGTTGACTTCCGCTTTCTTAAAAGAGGTAGATAGCTGAAATTGGCCTAAATCTGTATTAATGGTAAAAGGAATCAGGTAGCCAAAATCTGTCTTTTTAAAATCAGAAAACTGGATGCTGATTTCAATTTCCTGTCCCATCATATTGCCTTTCTTGACCATTTTTGTGAGGTAGTAGCTGGTAGCATCAATGAAATAGGTGGTTTCTTCCTTGTCTTTGCTGGTCAGCTTCAGTTTGTAGGCGTTGCCATCCTTTCCCTGAAGCTCCACCTTACTGCCTTTGGCGGCATAATCGAACAAAGCACCGCCGGGGTCCAGTTGTTCTTTGGCTGATTTGTATTGCTCGTCCGGCATGGCTTCTGCATTGCCACCACTCATAGGGTTTACCATCCATCCGCCTTTATCTGTAATGCACTGCACCATTTTCTGGCCGTTGAAATCAGATTCTGTTTTATATCCTTTGCCGGTTACCATGGTTACGGTAGTCGGACTCTCGTTGCCCATTACCTGGACGGTTCCTTCCATGTAGAGCGACTGTATCTGCTTAATCTTGTCTTTGCCGCCCAGTGCATCAATGTATTTGCTGATAATTTCATCGGCCGTTTGTGCCTGTAAAGAAAAGGCACCCATTGAAGCGGTAGCTATTAAAAAGCTGGCAATAATTTTTTTCATGTTGCAGGTTGTTTGAAATGTGATAGTTGAATAAAGCGGTAAAGTTATGGGGCGGGTGTCGAATTTATCAATCTATTATAAGAGCGGTAATTTGTTCTCTTACCCGGTCATGCCCGGCCTTTATTTAGCTATCTTTTTCACTATCGACCAGTCGTAAGTGCCTAAGCTTTCATACACTATTTTTTCGTTGGCGGTTTCTACGGTAGCATAATATTTGGTTTCACCATCTATTGCGTATTCCACCAGTTCGGAAATCCAGTTGTCAGACAGGCTTATGTCCAGGGTCGACTGCAGCTGGATGGGCAGTTCTGGTGAGAGAATATTACGCGATACGGCAATCATGTCTCCATTATCAGAGAACAAGGCACTTAAAGACTGGCCATTCAGCCGGAATGAAGCCTTGAAATAATTCTCATTTTTTTCCCACTTAACATCGGTTGATTTGGCGAAATGCGTGGTGAAATTTGCCTGTGCAGTTTTGTTGATATCATTGTCGCCGGCAAATGAGGTAGTTACTGTTACCATTGCCAGGGTGAGGATGAGGATGAACTTTTTCATTTTGTTTGATTTTATATTTTAAAAATGTGATTGTTTTAATTCATCACAAAACT
The DNA here is from genome assembly GCA_031424135.1 of Chitinophagaceae bacterium. Lineage (GTDB taxonomy): Bacteria > Bacteroidota > Bacteroidia > Chitinophagales > Chitinophagaceae > JACMLD01. The sequence goes on along the minus strand of JANPGT010000684.1, from coordinate 2,928 downwards.
ACACCGGGATCTGCGCAGTAAAATTCAAATGAGATGAATGAGAAAGATGTTGCGACGAAATGGGTATTGGCGGCTTTTTGAACCACGGAGGCAGGGTGGCACGCGGTTACATGGAGGCGATATAAATCAGAGGTGACAACTTTCATAGGCTATGGCAATCAAAGCTGTGAGCCCTGGTGTACGATGTTGTATTGCAGTAATATGCCTTTGCTAATGCCGCCCGGTATGCAAGTTGAAATTTCCTGTGTTTCCCTGTGCCCCGGTGACACCGTGGTTCAAGATCAGGGGCGGCCTGTAATCTGTGCAACGGCGTCGCGGTAGTTATCGCTTACGGGTAGTTCTATTGCATCCAGAAACACGCTGTTCTTTCTTACAGCGGTAATATGCTTTGCAGAAACGATGTAGGATTTGTGTATGCGGATAAACACTTCGGGGGGTAATTGATCTTCCAGCGACTTCATGCTCATCCTGGTAATAATGGCACGGGAACTGCTTTTGAGGTGAATTTTAATATAGTCTTTCAGTCCTTCAATATAGGTGATATCATCAAACACTACTTTCAAAAGGCTGTAGTCTACATTTACAAAGAAGTAACCGGTACCGGCTTCCGGTGCTGCGGCGGGCTTTGCTTTCAGCCGGAAGAGTTCATTGGCTTTGTTGCAGGCTTTTATAAAGCGTTGCAATGCTACCGGCTTTACAAGGTAATCCACCACGTCCAGTTCAAAACCTTCCAGGGCATATTTTTCATAGGCCGTTACCAGTATAAACATGGGTTTTTCCTGCAGGCTCTGAATAAATTGCAGTCCGGTAAGACCGGGCATCTGTATATCCAGAAAAATGAGGTCTATGGGTTGCTGTTGCAGAATTTTCATGGCATCCATAGCATTATCGCAGGCGGCTACCAGCTGCAGGTAGGGCAGCTTGCTGATATTGTCCACCAGCAGTTCAAGCGCAAGGGGTTCGTCGTCTATGGCTATGCATTTTATCATGAATTCTTTTTATGGAATTAGGAATAGGGATTTGGAATCAGGCTGGCAATGTTGCAACCAGTTAAGTTTTAGCTGATGGCTATGGCAAAAGCCTAATTCCCAATAGCTAATTCCCAATTCCTAGTCCGGTCCGCTCAGCTGAGTTCTATTTTCAATGAAACAACAAACACCTCATTGCCGGACGAAATGTCCAGGCGATGCTGTTTGCCGTAGAGTAAATTTAGCCGTCTTTTTACATTGGTAAGCCCAATGCCCGATGTTTTATCTTTTATCTCTGTAGACGCCGGGTTGTATTTGTTGCTGACGGTGAACTGCAGGATGTTTTTGGCGGCTTCCAGCTCTATATCAATTTTTGCATCTTCAATCATGCCGGTGCCGTGTTTAAAAGCGTTTTCTACAAAGGGAATCAGCAGCATGGGTTCTACCCGGTACTGGCTGTCCATGGTATGCATGTGTACATTTACCTGTACTTTTTTGCCAAAACGCTGCTGTTGCAGATCAATATAACTCTGCAGGTAATCCATTTCTTTTTCCAGCGATACTTTTTCTTCGTCGGCTTCATACAGCATATACCGCATCAGCGAAGACAATTTGATGAGTGACGGCTCCAGCAGGTCTGACTGCTTCCTGGCAAGGGCCACCATATTGTTCAGTACATTGAACATAAAATGCGGGCTCACCTGCGAGCGCAGCAGCGACAGCTCGGTCTTTAATACTTCGTTTTGTTTCTCCTGCGTACGTTTATCGCTTTCTACCTTGTCTTTGATTAACTGGTAGGCGGTACTGAGGGCGAAGATGAAAACGTAGATCAGCAGGTTGAAAAATATTGTCCTGGAATTATAATGCACTTTATTAAAAAACAACAGGAACAGCAGGTAAACTTCACCCATCAAAAGCATGAAAACGCCCATATGCGCTGCTGCAAACTGCCAATATTTTTTTTTGTAGATAAAGTAGGGAATCAGCACAAAGGCGTTAAAATAAAAGATGGCCATCCAGGTAAAATTCATCAGCCAGGAAAAATATTGACCGGCGCCGGATTCCCTGGAATGCCCTGCGTCCTGCGGTTTTTCATTTTCCGGGGACCGCAGCAGGTAAGGAAGCGAGAACAATAGTGTCCACGCCGCGATATGCAACAATACAGTTACCCATTTTTTGGAATACCAGGCCGTTTTCATGCCGCCAAATTATAAAGAATATGCGGGTAAAACCTGCTGTTTGCAAAATGTTGCGACGAAGCGGCGGTTTTTGTATACGTAGGGCTGGGCAGGTGATTAGGAATTGGGGATTTGAAATTGGGCAGCAGCTATCGCCTGCGGCCAGCAGCTAAAGGCTAATAGCTAACAGCTGCTACTCTTTCTTCTCAAACCTAATCTTCACTGATGCGCTTTTCTGTTCGCTGGAAGCCAGTCTTACCTCATACTTGCTGGTACCGGCGGTAATCACCAGCAGGGCGGTATTGGGTGGAATGCTGCCCAGGTTATCGGCATACATTACAATTTCGTAATCTGTATTTGGAAATGGCCGCATAGAGATGGTTTGCGGTTTGGCTGTGAGCATTTTCCGGTAGAGCAGTAATTTACCATTGAGCAGCACCGTAATGGTATCATTGTCAATTTCTGCATTGTCGTAAAAATCCATCCTCACCTCTCCGGAAGGCACTATAAATGTTTTCACCAACTCTTTGCTCCTGGGTTGAAGTTGTAATTTTTTCTGTATCGCCAGCAGCTCCGGGCTCTGTTCAACGTCTATCGGAAAATCTGATTGGGCTACCCGTTTCAAAACAATTTTATAGGAAGGGCAGGACGTTTTTTCACTCCCATATTCACGGCCCTTGCATTCGCCGCTGAGTATTTCCTCTGTGCCAGATTTGCTCCAGGTAAGATCGTAGGTTTTAACACAGGGTACACAATTGGCAGGAATATGGGTTTCCAGCAGG
>JANPGT010000683.1:0-2486 GCA_031424135.1 Chitinophagaceae bacterium | reverse complement strand
CTTCCTTTTTGCAGACTGGTATTGTAGCTGGTGTCTCAAAAAAATGTTGGCAGCTGCAAAAAAAGAAATTGTCAGCGAAAAAATGAAATTAATAAAGGCCGCTGCCACCAGTAGTACCGGTAACAGGCATACAAACTGGTATGTAATTACCGGAGGACCCGGTTCAGGAAAAACCACCACCGTTCATTTGCTCAGGGACAGGGGATTTTCAACCACCATCGAACATGCACGGCACTATATTGATACGCAAAGGATATCCGGAAGAACTGTGGCAGAAATCAGGGAGCATCAGACAGCATTTCAAACCGGCGTACTCAACATGCAAATTGAACAGGAAGCCTGGCTTGCACCGGATGAAATGGTATTTCTTGACAGGGCACTGCCGGATTCGCTGGCTTATTATCATTTTCTTAACCTGCCTATTGACAGGCAGCTGACGGACGCATTAAAAAACTGTTCCTATAAAAAAATATTTATTCTGGACATTCTTCCCTTGATCAATGACTATGCAAGAAGTGAAGATGAAATGGCGCAAAAAAAAATACATGCACTCATTACAGCGGTGTACGAATCCCTGCCCTTCCCTGTAATACATGTGCCGGTACTGGCGCCGGAGGAACGTGTGGATTTTATTTTGCGGAATCTTTAAAGGGCTGGCAGGCAGACAGTAAGTACAGGTATAAAAAAGCGGGTAGCAAACTGTTTTATACAGCTTTGAAAGTTCCTGGCTGAAAGATATTTAATCAATGGAATACTATACAGGTGATATTGAAAGTATTATTAAGCAATTCAATATCACCTGTATAGTATTGTTGAAGAAGGCCTTACAGAGAAGACCGTTCTTTCGGTAAGGCAGCAGGCAGGCAAAAATGTGCTGAAAGCGGTTAACAGCAGGAGTGTGTACCAAATCCTGCTTGGGCAGTTTGCCAGTCCACTGATTCTTATTTTGATGGTCGCTTCCCTGTCTTCTTTCTACCTGCAGCAGCCCAGGGACGGATTCATTCTGCTGGTCATTATTGTCATGAACGGATTGATTGGGTTTTTCCAGGAATGGAAATCTGAAAATATCCTGGCTTCTATCAAAAAACTGGTGGTGGATAAATGTACTGTCACCAGGGATGGGAAAGTGATTGAAATATTTTCTGAAGACCTGGTGCCAGGGGATATTGTATTATTGTCTGAAGGCCAAGGAATACCAGCTGATATCAGGCTGATTCAATCCACTGGCTTCTCTGCGAATGAATTTATTCTCACCGGCGAATCCCTGCCTTCTCCCAAAGATCATTCATATAAGGTGGAGACCAACGGGGCTCTTTCGGAAATAAGAAATGCTGTATTTATGGGTACCACTGTGGCAAGAGGGGAGGCCAAAGGTGTTGTTTTTGCCACGGGTATGCAGACCGAGATTGGGAAAATAAGTTCGTCCTCACAGAAAATAAGATCTACAGATGCCCCCATTCAGAAGGAAATAAAAGATGTGGCCAAAAAACTCACCTATGCCACATTAATAATCGGGGGACCTCTTTTCGGCACCCGCTTATTATTGCACGATTCTATGGCAGTGGCGCTTGTATTTGCCATCAGCGTGGCGGCGGCAATGGTTCCCGAAGGGTTACCCGCCCAAATTTCCATGGCATTGGCCCTTGCCGTGGGAAGATTGGCAAAAAGAAAAGCCATCGTAAAAAAAATCGCTTCCGCACAGACTTTGGGTTCGGCTACGGTCATCGCTTCTGATAAAACCGGCACCATTACAAAAAATGAAATGACGATTACCGGCTGTCATTTTAATGGAAGAACATTTTCCGTCTCAGGGCTGGGATACATGCCAAAGGGAGAAATTATTGACGGGCACGGGCAGGTCCAGGGGAAGGAATCGATGGGGGATATGAAAGCCTTTTTCCTATCTGGGTTTTTATCTTCCACCGGTAAAATAAGCCCCCCGGATAAATACCATCCGGACTGGTATTGCATCGGTGACCCCACCGAAGCGTCCTTTGCTGCATTGGCAATGAAAGCGGGATTTAGCCTGGAAGAAGTAAATAGTGATTACCCGGTGGTACAATCTTTCGGCTTTGATTCATTCCGGAAAAGAGCAGCTATTATCCGGAAACACCATCAAAAGGTTATTTCTTTTGTAAAAGGGTCTTTGGAGTCTGTACTGGCAGCTTCAACAAAAATTATTTCCAATGGGCATGTACTGGCACTGGGGGAAACACAGAAACAGGAAATTCTGAGCATGTCGACGGCCTTTGCAGAAAATGCTTTACGGATTATTGCTTTAGGGTATAAGGATCTGGATAGCAGAGATGACTATACAATTGAAGATGCCGAACAGGATTTGATTTTTGCAGGTTTTGTTACCATGTTTGACCCACCTCATGAGGAAGTAAGGGAGGCGCTTGCATCTGTTTTCAAAGCGCATATGAAAGTATTCATGATTACTGGTGACAATGAAATAACGGCAAAGGCGATTGCCAAAAATATCG
>JANPGT010000682.1:0-8127 GCA_031424135.1 Chitinophagaceae bacterium | reverse complement strand
TGAAGGGGACTATGTTCTGGGAAAAATACCACCTGGCTATGCACGACAAAAAGGTAGTGGAATTTGAAAATTTTTACCCACCCTTTAACAGATGGTTTTCAGTAAAAATATACCCCGCGCCGGATGGACTGACCATTTTCTACAGGGATATTACCGAGTATAAAAAAACGGAAGAACAGATTATTAAAAATGAAATCCGCCTTCGCAAAGCACAGGAGATTGGCAAAATGGGCTACTGGCAGCAGGAGCTGAACAGCGATATTGTATGGGCCTCCAAACAGGCGATGAATATTTATGGTTTCCCGGAGGCAGAAGGAGAACTCACAAAAGAACAGATAGCCCGGTGCATTGTGGATGCTGAAAAGGTACAGGAAGCATTTACCAACCTGGTAGAACACAACAAGCCCTATAATATTGAACTGCGGATTAAACCCGCTACCGGCGGTCCTATAAAGTACATATCTGCCCTGGCGGAGCTGGAAAAAAATGAAAAGGGAGAACCGGAGCGCATTGTAGGCACATTGCAGGACATCTCTGAACGGATAATGGCAAAAAATGAAATTATTAAAGAAAGAGTGCTCTCCGATTCTGTCATCAACAGCCTGCCCGGTGTAGTGTACCTGTACAACAAGGACCTCCGGTTTTTGCGCTGGAATAAAAATTTTGAAACCGTTACCGGGTACAGTGCTGAAGAGATAAGGCAAATGCATCCACTCGATTTTTTTGACACTACTGAAAAAAATATAGTAGCCAATAAAATAGACAGCACCTTCAAATCCGGAGAAGCCACTGTACAGGCCGCCTTTCTGCTGAAAACAAAAGAAAAAATCCCTTACTACTTTACCGGCAAAGCCATTAACTATGAAGGAACCGACTGCCTCGTAGGCGTTGGTATCGATTTTACAGAACGCATTAACGATCAGCAGAAAATAAAAGAAACTACTGAGCAGCTGCGCCTGTTGACCGCCCACCTGCAGAGCATACGCGAAGAGGAACGCAAAAGAATCGGCCGCGAAATTCATGATGAACTGGGCCAGCAGCTGACTGCAATAAAAATGGACATTGCCTGGATTGACAAGAAAACACCGCAGGATGCAGGCATGCTGAAAGCAAAATTAAAAAATGTGATTACCCTGCTGGACGGCAGCAACCAATCCATCAGACGAATTCTCAGTGAATTGCGGCCAGTGATACTGGATGACCATGGCCTTGTAGACGCTATGGAATGGATAGGCAAACAACTGACCGGCAATACCGGCATCTCGCTGAAATTTACCAGCAGCAGCGCCGATATTAAACTGCCGGAGCGGGTTGCCACCTGCATTTTCAGGGTATACCAGGAAGCACTGACCAATATTGTGCGTCACTCGGGTGCCGATCGTGTGGAAGCTTCACTGTTCCTGAAGGAAGATACGGTCATCGTCTCCATTGAAGACAATGGCAGGGGATTTACACCCACGGCTGTGCAGGGCAATAAATCATTCGGCATCCTGGGTATGAAAGAGCGGGTGCTTTCCCTGGGCGGTGTATTTGAACTGGATGCGCAACCAGGCAACGGTACCAGTATCAGTATCCAACTGCCCGCAACTGTTTAAAAGAACCCTAATAGCCTTATAATATGAAAAGAATTCTACTGGCAGACGATCACAGCTTTATACGCCTGGGACTTATCCAGATTCTGAAAGACGAATATCCCTCTGTGGAAATAACTGAAGTAAGCGATGGAGATTCACTGGTGAAACAGGTGATGGACCACGACTGGGACCTGGTCATTTCTGACCTGGATATGCCGGGCCGGGGCGGGCTGGAAGCATTGAAACAGGTGAAACTGATTAAACCACAGTTACCGGTGCTGATACTCAGCATTTTTACAGAAGATTTATACGCGGTGAGGGTGTTGAAAGCGGGCGCTTCCGGTTATATGAACAAAAACGTAGCGCCCTATGAATTAATCAAAGCCGTTAACAGGATACTTTCAGGCAGAAAATACATTACGCCGGAGGTTGCAGAGAAATTACTAGACAGCCAGGAAAATGGCAAAGAACCCCACGAGCTGCTCAGCAACCGGGAATTTGAAATCTTTAAATTACTGGCCCTGGGCAAAACCACCAGCCAGATTGCCGAGGCTCTGTCAGTCGCTATGACTACGGTAAGTACCCATCGCAGCAGAATAATGGAGAAACTGAACTTGTCTACAAACTCAGAGCTCACCCGCTATGCCATCATGCACCATATCATTGCAGACGTTTGATACCCTGGCGCCCCAGCATCTTTTGTAGAACTGTTACTACAAAGAACAGCCGCAACTTCTATTGCAATAGGAACCTGCTTCTATGCCCCACCACGCCCTGATAGATTTTCTTTGCATAGTTAACATACACTATGAAGGTATTGATTGCCGACAAATCGAAGCAGATTGTGCGACGACTGGAAGAAATGCTGCTGGGTACCGTAAACGGCATAACTGTTTCCAGCACTTCTTCATACGAAAACTGGCAGCAACGCTTACATGAACAGCAACCCGACATTGTGCTGTTGGGCATCAGCCTGCCCGAAAACGAATGCCTGCAACTGATTGGGGGAATTAAAAAGGCAACACAGAAAATAACGGTGATTGTTCTTTCAACCAATGTCAATCCCTTTTTTTACGGGCAATGCAGGGCGCTGGGAGCCGATTATTTTCTTGACAAGTATTATGAATTTGAAAAAATCCCGGATCTCATCAATGATATTAGTGTGCCCGGTAAAAAAATATCCTGAATCACTCAATAAAGAAAAATCACTATACAATGCACAGGCAGTCAGGCAAGGTGAAGACAGCAATAAAACAAAAGAGATGGGCATTGCCTGTGCTTGTTTTCTCAGTACTGCTGATGGCCGCTTCATGGTATTTACTGCATTGCTACAGACAGCAGCAACAGGCCAGTGCACGATACACCAATTCCATCTCACCGGCAAACCCCGGTTTACATGCATGGTTGCTCCCCGCCGTTACCGTCGCCACCCTCTTAACCGCTGCGCTTTTCAGCTTGCTGCAGGTGGAAATACGTATCCGAAAAAAAATAATTGAAGAACTGGTTGCACAAAAAGAACATTACCGGATAGTGGTGCACAGCATGGCGGAAGGGCTGATAACTACCGGTCAACAGGGAGAAATACGCTACATGAACCCCGCCGCTGAAAAATTAACCGGATGGTCTGCCAGCGAAGCCCTGCACCTGCCGCTGGAAGAAGTATACGATGTGGTAAATGAATCCTCTGGCCTGCCGGCTGAACCCATTGCACGGAAAATATTAAGGGAGCAACAACCGGTGCAGCGTCAGAACAATACATTACTGTACACCAGGAACAGGGGTAAAAGAATTATCAGCAACAGCGGGGCACCCCTGTACGATGTTCTTGGCAACCTGTACGGAGCAGTGCTTGTTTTCAATGATACCGGCGAAAACAGGAAGCCGGAAGCCACCCCGGCTGGAAACGATATCTCCTTTAAAGCGGTTATAGAAAATTTACCCGAAGCAGTTTTCACCTGCGATACCGAAGGCTGTATTAAACTGTACAACAAAGCAGCCGCAGCACTCTGGGGCAGGGAACCGGTACCCGGGAAAGAACTGTGGACCGGCGCCTGGAAAATACTTGACAAGGAGGGAATGCCGCTGGCACCTGAAAACTGTCCTATGGCTATGGCTATAAAGCAACAAAAGGCCGTACACGGACAGGAAGTTATCATACAGCGGCCCGATGGAAGCTTACGGTACATCCTCTCTCATCCCTCGCCGCTGTTTGATGCCGCCGGCAGATTAACCGGGGCAGTGAATATGCTTACGGATATCACTGAACAAAAAAAAACAGAACTCCTTACACTGCAGGCAGTAGAGCGGTATGATATACTGCTGAAAGCTACCAGCGATACCATCTGGGACTGGGATATTGTAAACAACCGCATGATTTACAATTCCGGCATTACAAAAATGTTTGGATACCAGATAGCAGCAGTAGAAGATATTTTTAACTGGTGGCGGGCAAACGTTCACCCGGACGATCTGCAGATGGTAATGGACGCTTATTTTGGCCCGGTGAAAGACAGCTTTGAACACATTCAGCAGGAATACCGTTTCCGCTGCGCAGACGGCAGCTATAAATACATTTACGACAGGGCATTTATTCTGTACGATAGCCAGCAGAAGCCTACACGGGTGATAGGCTCCATGCAGGATATTACCTATAAAAAGGAAGATGAAAAGAGGTTTGCCAAAGCCATCATTGATGCCCAGGAAAAAGAAAGACGCCATATTGGCGAAGAGTTGCACGATAACGTAAACCAGCTGCTGGCCAGCTCTATGCTTACGCTGGGCATGGTTAAGCACTTTCAGTATGAGCCCGAAAAAATGGTTGAATTTGCTGAAAAGGCAAAACAATACACCAGTACCGCATTAAACGAGATACGTAAACTATCGCACGACCTGGCGCCAGCTACTATTGATGACAATTCCCTCAAAAATATATTTGAAAACCTGCTGCAAAGCATCAACCCGAAAAACCAGTTCACCATTCACTTTCATTTTGACGAAAGGGCCAATAGCCTGCTTTGCCAGGATACACAGATTAACCTATACAGGATTCTGCAGGAACAGGTAAAAAACATACTTAAATATGCTGCCGCCAATATCATTACTGTTGAAGTACAACTGACAGGCAGCAGCGTTTCAATGACCATCAGCGACAATGGAGCAGGTTTCGATCTGAAAAAAACAAAAAAAGGTATTGGCCTCAGTAACATGAAAAGAAGGGTAGAATCGCTTGCCGGAAAATTACTGATTGTTACATCGCCCGGTAATGGATGTACCATCACTATTGAAGTTCCCTGTACCAACCGGGTTGATGAAGCATCAGATGCGGCAACCTGTTAGGACAACCTTCTTCAAATAACTGCTTTTCCCGGTCACCCCCCTTTGCGCAAATGGGAGACGACCGGGAAAAAACAGCTGACTAACCAGTATACTGCTGCAAGCATACTTACTGTGTTCAATTAAGCTTATTGATAAATACATCCGGGCATTAGTGAACACAATTGCAGTTAGGACTGTGACCTGTACACCAGGCCATCCAGCACAATTTCTGTAACGCCATCGTGCTTAACTATTCTTTCTTTAGTTGGGTAGTAACCGTTTTTCTGCACTTTAGCAGGTTGCGGAATGGTTCTTTCAAAATTGCTGTTGGTTTTCAGAAAGTCAAGCGTAATCATGGGTTCGTAAAAATTCACTTTGCCATCATATGAACCGTAGATAAATGTTTGTGTAAACGGCTGCCCGTTCAATTCAGAAGAAGTTACATCTATCCAGTGTGCACCCATCTGGGGCACGCCACCACCCGGGTTAATGTAATTGGCAGGGAAATAAGCGGGCGCCGGAAAATTTTTAAATTTAAGACTGTCCATTTCGTAAGGTGGAATGGCCGCTACCGCTTCCGGACTCATCATATAAAAATGAAAATCAAAATGCGGCTTACCGTAGATAGGTTCAGGCTCATGCCCCATCGGGTTCCAGTCCAGGCCAACATGATCAAAAGCAGTAACACCTGCTTTTGGATGCAGTTTTAATACCCAGTTGTTCTCTCCGCTGTGGTCATGGCCGGCCTCTCCGTCGCCACCAACAGGCAGGCTGTTCAGTGCTGCATCAGTAATGGTCACCCCCATTCTTTCGGGTAAGCCAGTTTTGCTGAACTGTATCCATGTCCAGGCTTTACCGTTGTGCACCTGTACTTCCGGTCCTTTGAAAACACCGCTTTTTTCATCATTGTCCTTCTTACAGGAGGTGGTGATGATGCCCAGCGTCAAAAAAAGAAAGCTGATTTTTTTCATAAATGTAGTTTTACTGTTTTAAGTATGCAGCAAAAATGCACCGAATTCATGCTGAGGTCCAGCCTCCCCTGCATCAATTGCCAATACTGATGCATGAACTGCAATGGCCAGTTATCTTTGTTACTACGGTTGACAGCAGCAGCAGCTTCAGTATTTTTATTACTCAATGCAGCAGCGCTGTCATTTGTGCAGCCACTGCAGCCATATCATCATCCACCACCGTCAACCTGAGCACTACTTTTTCTTCTGGATACCTGTAACCGGCAACATTGTCGTAATAACCCAATAGAAGATCCGCCAGCTGTTCCCATTCTGCATGCTCTAAATATTTTACTGCCTGCCGCAGTTTATCTTCTCCCAATTTCATTTTCAACCTTTCAAGACAGGCACAAAACTGAACAGGGTTGGAACGCCGGATAAACGTTGCAATTCTATTCACCCTCAGCTGCCGGTCACAGTGCAGCCACACAACAGGCGCTGCCTGCATTTTCCGGTACAACCAATCCGGCAATTCAATCTTTCCCAGTTTTTTTAATTCGCTTTCAATAAATACCGTTTTAGCAGGATCAAATGCGGACCATGCAGCAAGCAATTGCTTGTGAAATTGGTAAGCGCTGGGTTGAGCGGGGTATTGCAGCGAAGCAAAAACAGAACCATCGTGCCTGCACAATGTTTCGATATCAATGGCCTGTTGCCGGTGCTGCTGCAGCCATTGTACCAGGCTTGTTTTACCAGACCCGGTAAGGCCGGCAATGAGAAAAACAGGTGCTGAAATGTGTTGGGGTATAGACATAAAAATACCCGCTTAGGGAGAATTTGTTCTATAACGCTGCGTTCGGCTTTATCGAGACTAACATGAAGAGAAGGAACCGGAACTTGCGCGCCGGGCAACTGCAACTGAAAGAACCGACTTGGACTACTAACTTTGATCTAAAAGACTCAAATATCAACTTTATTACGGGGTTTGAACTCTTTCCGTTCCAAATGCGGTGATCACATGATCTTGTTCTTAATACATGTTGAAGTTACCGAAAATGAAAACGATTTACAAAATTTTACGCTTGTTTTTTACAGGTATTTTTATGTGGGTATCCATCCTGAATTTTTCAAAAAAAAGTTTTCGGTATAAAGCTGCACTGCTGAGCACATGCGTAGTAGTGCGGAGCATACTTCTTCATTCCACCGCTGCAAAAACTGCTGGCAATGTTTATTTCCTTTCTTTTTTTACCTGATCAAGAAAATCGAATTGCAGGCCCGCAGATCCTTCTCCCCTGCCATTGCGTTTACGCTTACCCAGCCAGTTGACAGTTTTACCATTGTACCAGCGCGTTCTTTGGAAACTGCTGCTTACCCTGGCACCCGCCCTTGGCACTTCTTCCTCATTTACAAACATAGCGGCCGTTACCTCATCTTTTTCATCAACACCATTGCGCAGTAAGGTGGTAATGGGACGAACAGGCGCATATTCGCTTTTAAACCACCGGGGCATACTGGCCCGCTGCAATTTAATAGCGCGGTAACCGCCGGGTATATGCACCGGCACAAACGGTATCCAGTTTTCTGGTACTGTATTTTCAAGCGTATATTTAAACATGGCAGTCTCCTCTACCGGTATGGCTCCTGCCTGTGGCTCAATAATCTCAATGGCATTGCGCAGGTAATTGGCAACGGTATCTCCTTCCATATTGGTACCTGCCAGGCTGTTCATTTTTGCTTCAATAGCCCATACCATATTGGCCATTTCATCTTTAATAAAGTGAATTTCTTCTACGGGTTCGCTTTCCTGTGTTTTTACCACACAGGGTGGCAGAAACAATCTTGTATCTGCAGCAGTATTTTTTGAATTGTCTGCCTGGCGTGCACTCAGGTTAAACAGTCCCCAGGCCGTCCAGTCATCCGTATCGCCCTGTATAGCAGGTTTTATTAATGATCTTTCTCCAAAAACATCCGTAATAACAATTCCGGGTATGCCCGTCAGACTTCCTACCGGTAATGACCAGGGTACTACCAGCCAGTCGTTACCATATACCAGCGCATACTCCGAAACAATCAGCTTCGATAAGTCAGTAGTATCAGCATCAATATTACCCAGGTCTGTATTGCCGTCTTCAAACTGCCACCAGCGCGGGTTTGGCATTCCACCAAATTTTGCCAGCGTAGGTATCACCGTTAATATTTTTTCGCTCACCAGCGGCAGCTCTGCAGGCAGGGCGTTACCCGACAGGCCAGTCACCTGCTCACCTGCAGCAGCCACATCAAATGAATAC
>JANPGT010000681.1:0-3716 GCA_031424135.1 Chitinophagaceae bacterium | reverse complement strand
GCAGGACATGGGCGGCAAAGACAATTGGATCAATTTCGCCCATAAAAAAGGCGGCTATGCTTTCCGGCCGGTGTATGACCCAGGTTCCAATGCCTACCAGTTTGACGGTTATATGGCCAGCGAAGGCAATAAGGAACAGATTGATAATGAGAATATTCCCTTTATTGCTACCACCGGAACCCTCAGCGGGGATGCGCTCACCAGTATGGTATTGTTCACCCCCAAAGGGGAGGCTTTCACCAAAACCAGCCTATGGGAGGCCATCCTGAAAAGGAGGGAAGTTGCCGTGATGGCCGAGGGTAAAATGATGGGGCCTGCCTATTTCCGGAACACGCTGCAGTTATTGCTGCTGGACAGGGAATTCCTGGAGGAATATTTTGGCGACCGCATTGACTTACAAGCCAGTACAGAAGGGTACACGCTAAAGCTGACTATCACCAACGCCTATAATAAGAGTGTCAGCGGTATACTCGATATCAAACTTCCTCCCGAAGTGCAATGGGATAAGTCGCCCGGAACCAACACCCTCAACCTGCCTGCCAATAGCAGTAAGACCATCCTCCTGTCCATCAGGCCTACGGCCGAAGGCATGGGCAAAACAAATCCCATACTTATTAAATTTGGCTGGGGCGGAAAAACCAAGAGCACCCTGGCCATGCTGGATATGCCGCCGGCCATATCCGTCCACCAGCTTTTGTATGGCCATGCCCCGGTAGTGCAATACCCCGTTTCTATTCATAATTTCTCTACCAATGCGTCCTTTCCGGTCCAGGTACAGGCTTTTGAGAAAGGCAAGACCGGCAAACCGATCTTCAGCAGCACACAAAACCTTTCAGCAGCCACCGGCGGCTACGCCAAAACCGTCTTTGAGTTGAAACTGCCGGCCGGCGATTATGAGGTGAAAGTATCGGCATTGGGTGTGGCCAGCAGCAGCCAGCTGGGCGTGGGTAAAAACGAAGGGAAGGCCTTTGCCTATGAACTGGATCTGAATGCCGATGGCATCAAAGAATACCGCCTGGAAAACGACAGCGTGCAGGTAACCCTGCTGGCCACCGGCGCCCGCATCATTGAATACATTGTTAAAAGCCGGAAAGACAATCTCTTATTCAAGCTTTGGCCAGAGAAGCCCGAAGATGATAAGCGGCTTTTCCGCAAATACGGATTCTATCCTTATGGTGGTTTTGAAGACTTCCTGGGGCAGGGTAGTATGGAGACCCACCAGGTCTACGATGCCAAACTGGTAAAGAAGGAGGGCGATTACGTGCAGGTAATTATGACGACCGACTATTTTGGCAACCGGTTGGAAAAGACCTATACCCTTTACGGTAATTCGCCCCTGGTAGAAGTGCGCTACGCATTGAATTTCATCAACCCCGAAGCGAATGTAATTGGCCCTCAACCCATTCTGGAACTTGGCAAGTCACACGGCACCGAAGACGTTTTTATGGCGCCGGATAAAGACGGTATGCTGCAGGTAAGAATGCGGCCTGAAGAATATTTTGGCCGGCTCATCAACCTAACGGAAGGATGGAACGCCGGTTACGATACCAAAGAAGACATCAGCTTTGTGGGTGCTTACCCGGTTAGCCAGCCCCTGTTCCTGCACATGTGGATGAACCATCCTTCCAACGGCGAATCGCACTATTATTATACGGAGTTTCAGCCCTGGGTGCCCATTATCCAAAAAACCACCATGTATTTCAGCTATTATCTATGGGGATCTGGCGGCGCCTGGGAAGACGCCCTGAAAGCACTTAGAAAAAGAAACCTGATTACCGAACGCAAATAAACGGTTACCGATGAAAAAATTGCGCAAGATCTTACTGTTCAGCTTTTTATTGACTATTGGGCTGATGGGCACCATCACAGGCCTCCATGCCCAGGCATTAAAACTTACGGCGTTGGAACTGAACTATCCAACACCCGCCGTGCCCTATTACCACCTGAAAGCCGACATTGTACTGCCATCGCCGTCCATGATAGAAGTAGAACTGGTGGTGGATGGTAAAGCGCTGCGTTACACAGATTTACGGAGAGAGCATGATCCCGGAGACCAGACCCGCCCGCACCTTACCAACCGGCCACCTTCGGGCAGCGGCTTGTCGCAGGACAATTTCATCTACCAATCCCCCGCCATCATCGGCTGGGTAAAATGGGAGCCGGGCAAGACCTACGACGTTAAAATAAATGTGCGTATGAAAAAAGCGCTGCAGATGGCCAAAACCGACCTGCTGCTCAGCGCCAGCCAGAAAATTACGGCCCCTGCAGCAGTGCCTGTCTTTGACGCCGCCTGGAAAAATTACAAGTCCATCGTGCTTAGCGAGACCGCCGGACTGGAGCGCAGCAACGAAGCCGTGGAGGTGCTGCTGCCCTTTTACCCCGACGAAGTAAACGATCTAAAAAGAGAAATACGGGTGGTATCGTTCGATCCACAAACAAAACAGGTAACAGAAGTTGCCTCACAAGTGTATGATATTCAGCAATACCTGAAAGAAGACGACCTGGCGCCGGACAAAGACGGCAAACCTACCCGGCAGATACCTGTCTGGATGCCCACAGTAACAGCAAGGGTGGCTTTCCTGGCAAATGTGCCGGCAAAGCGCAGCCGCGTATTTCTTATCTACTATAATAATAAGAATGCGATGGTGAAAACCTATACCACCGACCTGCATGTACAGGGTGAGGCGCCCGGCCTGCAGGTGGAGAACGAGTATCTGTCGGTGGTGCTGCATCCCAAATCGGGCCATTTCGACCAGCTTAGCCTTAAAAGCAAACCCGGCGTTCCCTTATTTCACCGCAAAGAAACCAATGGCGCCATTCATTGGAATCCAGAGATTTATACGCCGCCCACGCCCTGGACGCACACTTCTGACTGGGATCCGCCCGGCCATGTGTCTTCGCTTACCGGGCCTGTCATCAGTTTTAGCGATGTCTGGGGTAACCTGCGCGAAATTCCCCAGGTGGATGCGTCTGTGCGGTACGAGTTTTATCCCGGCAAACCCTATTTCATCAGCACTACCAATCTCAGGATCAACGAAACAGTACAGAGCATTGCACTCAGGAATGCAGAAATTGTGTTTAAAAGAGAGCTGATTACGGAAGCTGCCTGGTATGATGTCATCAGGGATTCTGTTATCGTTTTCGACGTCACCAAAATGCCGGAATTGACCGATATTAAAATGCAGGACGATGTGCCCTGGATTAGTTTTTATAATAAGGAGACCGGGATAGGCTTTGCCGGCATCCAGTTAAATTACAGCAATGCAGGCCTGGAAAATAGAACCCGTTTGCTGAATCCTTTCTTTTATATAACCGGCGGCCCATGGATTTACTGGGCAAGGGCGCTGAGTCTTAGTTTCTTATCGAGCAATATGCAGCAGATGATACCCGTAATGAAGGGCAACTTCTTTTCAGAAAAATGGGCCTACCTGGTGTATGAAACTGACAAAGGAGGTCAGCCCTATGCACCAGTACTGGCCTGGCAAAAAAAGCTGCTGAACCCATTGAGAATACAGCTGGTAGAGGAAGTTGACGACCGGGTGTCCAGAAGCGTCACCGAATTGTTCATTGAAAAAGGCAAAACTGGCTGGGAAGGCCGGGAGACGGGCAGGCACAAGGAATAACACACCCAAAAAAGCAGGAAATGTCCATAATATCACTGATAGGCAGCATTTTACTAATAGGTATCCACGTGGAACATTCCAATAATAGTTTTG
>JANPGT010000680.1:0-4050 GCA_031424135.1 Chitinophagaceae bacterium | reverse complement strand
TCTGCAAACTGGAGTTTATCAATCAGTTCCTTTATCTCACCATTTAATACGGCATCCAGGTTATACAATGTAAGACCAATGCGATGATCGGTTACCCGCCCCTGCGGAAAGTTATAGGTGCGTATTTTGGCACTGCGGTCGCCGGTGCTGACAAGGCTTTTACGCTGGCGCGAAATTTCTTCTTCCTGTTTGCGTACCTGTTCTTCGTATAGCCTGGTACGCAGCATTGTCATAGCTTTCTCGCGGTTACCCAGCTGGCTGCGTTCCGTTTGACAAACCACTACCACGCCAGTAGGTATATGGGTGAGGAATACTTTCGTTTCCACTTTGTTCACATTCTGACCGCCGGCGCCACCGCTTCGGGCGGTCTCCATTTTTACATCGCTTTCTTTCAGCTCAAAATCCACTTCTTCTGCTTCCGGCATTACCGCTACTGTGGCTGCGCTGGTATGCACCCTGCCGCTACCCTCCGTATCCGGCACGCGTTGTACCCGGTGTACACCGCTTTCAAATTTCAGCGTGCCGTATACATCATCGCCCACTACTTCTACCTGCACTTCCTTGTAACCACCTACAGAACCTTCGCTTTCAGAAAGAACGGCTGTTTTCCAGCCCTTTTTCTCACAATATTTGATATACATGCGCAGCAGGTCGCCGGCAAATAGACTGGCTTCGTCGCCGCCAGTTCCTGCGCGTATTTCCAGGATCGCATTCTTTTCATCCTGCGGGTCTTTGGGTATCAGCATCTGGCGGATATCTGATTCCATTTGTTCTTTTTTGTCGTCCAGGCCGGTTACTTCTGCTTTTGCCAGCTCCCGCAGCTCGTCATCATCTCCGTTCAGGGCTTCCTTATTAAAGGCAATATCGTCCAGCAGGCGCTTGTACGCTTCGTAAGCCACCACAATCTTCTCCAGGCTGCGGTATTCTTTGCTCATGGCGCCAAAACGCTGGTTATTGCTCACTATCTCCGGGTTGCTGAGTGCCACCCCCATATCGGTAAACCTTGCTTTTATGGCTTCTAACTTGTCTAACATGTATATTTTTTTTGCCCGGCTGAAGGTTCGTCCTGCTGGCGGATTTAAGCTTACCCGGCTTTATTAAGAAGCGGCAAAATTAACCCTTCGCAGGCATTTTAACCAAACAACCTGAATTTGAACCACGGAGACGCGGAGGCACAGGGTTTCACAGCGGGAATAGACTATTGTTGCTGAATACCGGAATTCAAAACCAAGGAAGCTGGCGGCATTCAGCAAAAAATAACCGTGTTCCTGCCTGCCACTGTGGGTCCGTGGTTCCCTTGGCGTATACTACCTTCGCGGTTTATATTTTGTTATATGGCATTCAGGAAATTCAGGGCAAAGCAATTGTTTGATGGCTACAGTTTACAGCCGCAGGATCATGTATTGATTACTACTGCAAAAGGTACTGTTGAAGCCATTGTACCTGTGGAAGCAGCAGGAGATGATATTGAATCACTGGACGGCATTCTTACGCCGGGCCTCATCAATTGCCATTGCCATCTGGAACTCAGCCATCTCAAAGACATAATTCCCCCATATACCGGGCTGGTGGAGTTCTTGTGCAGCGTGGTGACCAAACGGGGCTTTGCAGCGGAACTGGTACAGGCAGCAATTGAAAAGGCCGAAACTGAAATGTACAGCAATGGCATTGCTGCAGTAGGTGATATCTGCAATACGGCGGATGCTGTAAAGGTGAAGCAGCAAAGTAAGATGCGCTGGCAAAGTTTTATTGAAGTACTGAGTTTTACAGATGAAAAAGCCATTGACAATATGGCACATTATCAATCAGTACTGGATGTGCACAATGCTGCACTGAAGGCACCCCACTGCAGCGTACTTACACCGCATGCTCCTTACAGCATCAGCCCAAAAACATTTTCCCTGCTGAATGAAGCTACTGCCGGGAAAATTATTTCTATCCATAACCAGGAGCATCCGGCAGAAGATGAACTGTATAAGACAGGTGGGGGCGACTACCTGAAACTCTTTAAGATATTCGGGGTAGAAAAATCTCCTTTCCCGGTAACGGGTAAAAGCAGCCTGCAATCTTACCTGCCGCATTTTACAAAAGGACAAACCCTTTTCCTGATCCATAATACTTATATGCCGGCGGAGGATATTGCTTTTGCCAACGATTATGCAAAAGAAAATGGGTTGAGACTGGTATATTGTTTTTGTCCCAATGCCAACCTGTATATAGAAAACAAACTGCCGGTGCTGTCAGATTTTACAGACAGGGATTGCCATATTGTTTTGGGCACCGATAGCTACAGCAGCAACTGGCAGCTGAGCATTGCAAAAGAGATACAGGCACTGCACCAGCATTTTCCTTTACTTCCACTTGCTACCTTTTTGCGATGGGCTACCAGCAATGGTGCCAGCGCACTTGGATGGGGAGATGAACTGGGCAGCTTTGAAAAAGGCAAAAGGCCGGGTATTACTTTACTGGCAAATGATCTCGGCAGTTCAAAAAGAATACTATAGATTTTAACGGAGCAATGATTGTCCTGCAGCTGCTGGATAAAACTAATCTGCGAATCTGCGGCCAAATTCATCACGCATTCATCTTACCCCAGTACTTCCTGCAGCACCGGCAATGTTCTCATAGTGCCGAAATCCTGTATATGCAGCGCATAAAATTGCTGGTAGGCATTCATCAGCACGCGCCTGGCATCTTTGTTTAACTGGATGCCTGCCAATTCATGCGGCTGCCGGGTTTTAAGCAACTGTGAAGTAGTATAACTGTAATGGTCAGCCAGGAAATACGGATGCACCGGCTGTTCGTGCACAAACTCGCCCTCCTGCAAATCGAGGTAGCTGTTTTCTGTGCTGTATTCATCGCTGAGGCGGAAACCAAACAGCGTGGCCAGGTGCAGGGCAAAGAACAGCGGAAAGTTGGCGACTACCATTTCCCCGCTTTCGTCGAGGTGAACAAATGCGTCTTCCACAAAATAAAACAAATCAGTATTCTGTTCCGGTTGTTTGATGGTTTTTGACAGGAGTTCCACCATAAAAAGCGCCACCGAATTTTTTATGATATCAGAGAAGATATGCCGGTAAAGAAATCCCCATTTAAATTCTTTGATGCGTTGCAGGTTGTTAAGTTCGTTGTGGTAAACTACCATATCAAGCATAGCACTGGGCTGAAACAGACTGGCTTTGCCCGGTCCTTTTTTGGTGGAGGTTCTTACCCCGTTCACCAGGTAAGACTGCAGACCGAACAGCTCAGTGTAAATGGAAGCAATGAGACTGGTCTCGCCGTATTTCACCGTGCGCAGTACAATGCCCTTTGTTTTGTGGATGCTTGCCATAACGTGAGTGGTGAGTCGTGAGACGTGAGTGGTGAACCGTTTGCGACGCAATGGCACTCACGACTGACGACTCACGATTCTTATTTGCCGATAAAAATAATTTTTGCTGCCGTTTTTTGTGCCCTTGTATCGTCGCTTACCAGCACCAGGTAAACACCTGTAGAAACACTGCCGCCTTTATAATTCTTGCCATTCCATACCGCCTGGCCGCCAAGGGCCCTGGTCTGATACACCAGCCGCCCATCAAGCTCAGTAATTTTTACTGTGGCATTTTCTGCCAGTCCGCGTATGGCAATGGTACCTGTATAGCCTGGTGGTACCGGGTTGGGGAACACCAATACATTGCTGTTTTCTTCTGTTGCTTCGGTGGCTGTACTCCGAAAAGAACAAATGCCTTTTGCCGTAGCAAAAAAAACTTCACCGCTTTTTCCGTCGATGGCTATTTTTTGTACATCGTTATTTAGTAAAGGACTGTTATCAGCGGTAAAGCGGTAAATGATTTTGTCTCCGTCCGGGCTAATTAACCATGCCCCGTTTTTGGTGCCTACCCATTTGCGGTCTGCACCGTCTACTGCAATGGTCTGCACCTGCTCATCTCCAAATAAATAGCCTGCAAAATTATCCTGTTGTACAATGGGCAATACGGCATCGCAACCCTGTGCGCCAAATACTTCCTGCGGGCATTGCACAATGCCTACGCCTTTGGCAGTGCCCACCCA
>JANPGT010000679.1:0-3107 GCA_031424135.1 Chitinophagaceae bacterium | reverse complement strand
AATCCTGCATCATGCCGCTGATTGTCTGTATTTGTGTTTCGCTTGCCATTGGTGTAAAGAAGAAGGGAACGTCTCCGTTCCCTTCTCTGATTCTTTGTCCGCTACAAATGTAATACAATAAAGCTATTCAATCCAAATTGCAGCTCTTTTAATACCATTTTTAACCTGCTACACCACGGAGACACAAAGACACGGGGACCCTTTGCTGTTAAGGTGCCGCCAGGGCTTCCGGAACCCCGGAGGCAGGGTGGCACGGGGTTGTACGGAGGAAATAACTCCAGGGCCGGGATATGCCTGCAGCGGTATCGAATAATGAATTGTCTTAAAAATTCCCTGTGTTTCTCTCTGCCACCCTGTCTCCGTAGTTCAAGGTTACCGCCTGTCAAAAAACGACGGACCGGCCAAACATTAACAGATTCATCATGTTGTATGTTTGTAAATTTGAGCTTATTATGATACTACGTTTTATACTTATAACACTGGGTATATACATTGCTTACAAAGTAGTTTTCGACCTTGTAATACCTATTTTCAGGGCTACCCAAAAGATCCGCCGCCAGTTTGGCGAC
The DNA here is from genome assembly GCA_031424135.1 of Chitinophagaceae bacterium. GTDB lineage: Bacteria > Bacteroidota > Bacteroidia > Chitinophagales > Chitinophagaceae > JACMLD01. The sequence continues at coordinate 2,538 of JANPGT010000679.1, read as the reverse complement.
ATACAGCAGCAAATGCAGGACCAGATGAATGCCACCCAAAATGGCCATCCGCATCAGCCGGCTTCGCAACCCAGCGCAACACCCCAGCAAAGCAGGGCAGGAGATTATATTGATTTTGAGGAAGTGAAATCGTGAGAAGTCAGTCGTGAGTGGGCAGTTGTGAGTTATGCCTGGAACAAAGGAATTTCGGTGATTTGCATGGGCGGTTTCAGGTGTAGGGTTTGTATGCCCAGTTCTTCTGCACCGCTGAAATTAGAGGCCGTATCATCTATAAACAGGGTTTCTGTTGGATGTAGTTGGTTCTCGTCAAGCACCAGCTGGTAAATAGCAGCATGCGGCTTTCTGAGGTGCGCTGTGTGAGAGTAATAAGCTTTCTCAAAAATGTTTTCCAGTTTCTTGCCTATCTGGCCTTCCAGGGTTTGCTGAAAAGCCTGGTAATGCAGTGAATTGGTATTGCTGAGCAGGAAGATGCGATAATCATTTTTAATTTTTTCCAGCAGCTGCAGCCTTGCCGGCGGAAAATCCAGCAGCAGGGCATTCCAGGCGCCTACTATCTGCGCTTCGGTAAGCGGCCGGCCGGCTATCTCCTGTATTCCCTTCACAAAAGCAGCATCATCTATCTTACCGGTTTCATAATCTTCAAAAAAAGGGGTGATATGAAACTGGGTCATGTATTGTTTGAAATCTGCAAAGCCCAGTTCGGCAAAAGCGTTTTCTGTTTTTTTGAAATCGATGTTCATGATAACCCCGCCCAGGTCGAAGATGATGTTTTTGATAGCCATTGCACAAAACTATTTTAAATTTTGTATTTTAAATGATAAATGAATTCCTGCTAACGGCAGCTTTCAAAATTTAAAATACAACATTCAAAATATTAATTAACGATGCGCATATTCCGCATGCCGCGCTGAAACTGTCTTGGCATAGGCATTCCATTGCTTTGCTGGCTGCCTTTGCGGATATTATAAGTAAAGCTCAGCATCAGGTAACGGCCAAGCACATTGGTACGCGTGTCCTGTATATAGTTGTCGCCGGTGCTGCGGGTAAGGCTTTTGTTCTGGCTGAGGATATCAAATACCGCCAGCTTAATCTCCCCGTCTTTTTTCTTAAATACCTGCAGGGCAAGGCTGGCATTCCAGTAAGCTACCTGCTGGTTAAAACCGGCAGACAGACCGGAATTAATCGTATAGTCCAGATCAGTAGAGGCAATTAATCTTTTAAACAGCGTGTAATTGATCTCAGGCGAATAGGTCTGCGTATAATATTCACTGTTGAGGTTTTTCTGCAAACTGTATTTGGTTGTATTATATGCCACGCTGCCATTAAAACCAAGATCCAGCTGTTTGTGGTTGTAATTAAAGCCCAGCGACTGGGTAATAATTATGCCCTTGGTAAAATTTTTCTGTTTGTATAGCAGGCTTACATCACGGTTATAATTTACAAAAGTAGTAGCGTTGATATTGCCGCCTTTCAATTTTTTCATGGTTTTGCCATAGGTAAAAAACATAGACGCATTGTGGGCACCATCCAGGTTTACGGGGCGGGTTAGCTGTACGCCCCTGCCCAGTGTATCTATACTGTTTACAATTTTGTTCTGGGTAAAAGAGCCGTTTACATTGAATGCAATAAACGAAAAGGTAGCCAGCACAAATTTATTGTAGCCTATATTCAGGTTATGCGCAAACTCCTGCTTCAGGTCCGGGTTGCCGGTTCTAATGCTCTGCGGATTGGACACATCCTGCACATTTTGCAGCTGCGTAGTACTGGGCTGGTTGGTTCTGCCGCGGTAATTGAACCGCAGGTTTTGTCCTGCTTTGGGCGTGTAATTGAAATTGGCGTTGGGATTAAAATTTACATAGTTCCTGCTGATCACAGAGTCTTTGCTGCTGCCATTGTTAAAAACATGGCTTTCCAGCGACGCAAACTGTACCGAACCACCCAGTTGGTAATTGTATTTTTTCTGCTGTACCCTAAAATTGGCGCCCACGCGGCTGGCGATAAAGTTATTGGTAAAATAATTGGTCTGCTGCGGATTAGGAACCTGGTATTTGCCGCTCAGCGTATCAAAATTATTGGTCTTTTTATCAGAATTGTTCTGGTTGTTGGTATAGGCATAGTTTACCTCAATTAATTTATTCTTACCCACCGGTTCTGTATAAGAAGCGCTGATAACATTGCTGTTGGCGTCTGTTTTCTGGGTAGAAGTATAGTGCTGACTCAGGTATTTAGAAAGTGTATCTCCCGTGGGTGTAAACAACACCTGCGGAGAAATATTCAGCCCGCTGCCATTGCTGTGGTTATAGCTGTTGTTCCAGCCCAGTGTAAAAGTTCGGCCGGTTTTATTAAGCCTTCTGCGGTAGAGCAGGTTGTTGTTAAGGTTGATGCCGTCGCGGTCGTTTTCATTATAACTGTTACCTGCCAGCGCCAGGTATTGCTGCGCGCCCTTGAGGGAGTAGACCGTAGAAGTATCCCTGCTGAAACCATCTGAATGCTGTACGGTAAAACTGGGCGTATACAGGATGGAATTCATAGAATCTA
>JANPGT010000678.1:0-2109 GCA_031424135.1 Chitinophagaceae bacterium | reverse complement strand
AGCAACCAAAATCCATCACCGCGCCTCCGCCATTTTTTACCGGGTCGGTCAGCCATTTTAAAAAGTCTTCGCTGCAACCAATTTCTTTTGGTCCCTGGTGTCCCATATGCACAACCATTTTTTTAACCGCGCCCAAAGCATTTTGCTTGACCACCAGGGTGTACAATTGCTGGTTGCTGGCATACCAGGTAGTCTCAAAATTGGTAAGCAATTGTATATGGTATTGCTGCGCCAGGGCTATCATTTGCCGTGCCTGCTGCCCCGTTGTGGCCAGTGGCTTTTCTACCATTACCGAAATGCCCTTGGGAGCACAGGCTTCTACCACTGAAAGATGATCTGCAATGGCATTATACGCCAGCACGGCATCTGGCTTTATATGCTGCAGCATAGCAGCTACTGTCGGATAAAAAAGAGAATCAGTTAATTGGTATCTTTTCTTATAGCGGCTTATCAGTTGCGCATCCGGTTCTGCAATACCCAGAATAATCACTTCTCCTTTTTTATACTGGTTCATGAGACCGTATGCGTGGTCGTGATTAAGACCGGCCACACCAACTTTCAGCAGTTGCGCATGCAGGTTGCCGGCAAAAAATAAAAAAGTAAAACTGAGAAGGCAGGCGGAAGATAATAGCAGTGCCCGTGGATAATATTTTTGCATTAGCAGGCTGTATTAAAAATTTAGTGGCAGCAAAATAAAATGAAATTGAAAATATTCATTTTACAGCTGAAACTGATTTTTATTTATACAGGTGCATTTCGCGCGTTGAAAAGTTGATTAGCCCCCGCCGGTGGCTCGCTTAGCGAAAACGCAGCAGCGCATCCCGGTTTTGTATTACGAATAAAACAGGTCTGAAAATTTATTGGTGACTTGCCCAATTCCCCACCGGGAAATTTAGGGGGCTGGAGCCGGACAGGCCCGCTCAATTACAGAAATCGCTGAAATAGAAACCTTCTTCGCTCAACACGTAATCGTTGGTAACAGTGTTCAGCAAGGTAGTCTGGATAAAAGCTTCCATCTCAAGTTTCCTGGCATCGGCCAGGTGACGGTTGTTGCGCACCATCTGCAGTGATTGTAGTTTTAGCAGCGCCAGCCGCGACATCTGCTGAATATGTTCTTCGGTATAACGGAATCTTTGCGCAAGGTAATCCTGCTGATTCAGGTAGGAGTGATTCATAGTCAACGGATTTTGGGTTTTTAAAAGGAACGGTTCTATACTTAAACGCTGGCGGTAATTTAAAAATTGTCCGCCCGCCCTGCTTATCTTTATCCCCTTGAAATCAACATTATGCAAATAGATACGGAGCTGTTAAACAAGCTGATACGCGAGAGACGGAGCGTTTTTCCCAGGCAATACGATCCGGGTAAATACGTAGACGATGCCATTGTAGCACAGTTGCTGGAAAATGCAAACTGGGCGCCTACCCACAAATTGACCGAACCCTGGCGTTTTACAGTATTTACGGGAAAGGGTTTACAAACTTTTGCCGGCCTGCAGGCATCGGTGTACAAAAATTCAGCAGGCGTTAATTTTAAGGAAGAAAACTACCAGAAACTGCTGGCTACGCCGCTGCTGGCATCGCATGTAATTTCTATTGGCATGAAAAGGCATGCAGCCGCCAACATTCCTGAGATGGAAGAAATTGCCGCCGTAGCCTGCGCTGTACAAAATATGCACCTGACGGCAGCGGCTTACAATATAGGTTGCTACTGGACCACAGGCGGCGTTACCTTCAATGAAGCCGCGAAGCCTTTTTTTAACCTGGAACCGGCTGATAAGCTAATGGGATTTTTCTATGTAGGCGTCATTGCCGTTCCTTCTGCACCTGGCAAACGCGGGCCGGTGGAAGAAAAGACCACGTGGATACGAAGCTAGGAGCTAAGAGAAAAAGGAGAAAAGGAGTTAAAGAGTATTTGCAGATAGACGGGAGAGATGATTTCGCTCAGGGCTAACAGAGAAAAAGAGACTGGGAGATAACGCGCTGCTGCATGGCAAATAACAAACAATTAAAGCACGCTGTATGACTGACAAATTGGATGCGGGCTACTGGAGCAAACGTTTTGAAAACAGGGATACGCCCTGGGATATCGGGCATGTATCAACGCCGCTG
>JANPGT010000677.1:0-4681 GCA_031424135.1 Chitinophagaceae bacterium | reverse complement strand
CAATAAAACAGCAGCGTCCACTACCGATACCAACCTGGTGCAGGGCGTGTAAACGTTTTTGCTGCAGGTGAAAGACAATTCAGGTGCGCTGGCATATGCCACCAAAACAATTACAGTGAATGCCGCTGCGGCTAATCAACCGCCGGTATCCAATGCAGGCAACGCGCAAACCATTGTATTGCCCACCAGTTCAGTGTCGCTGGATGGCAGTGCCTCTTATGATAGTGATGGTACAATAGTGGAATATTACTGGGCGCAGTCCAGTGGTCCTTCTTCTTCTATCATCGCCAACAATTTTTCCATGACTACCACGGCCAGTAACCTGGTGCAGGGCGTGTATCTGTTTGTGTTACAGGCAAAAGACAACCAGGGGGCATTAAGTTATTCTTTAAAAACAGTTACCGTAAGTGCGGCTACCGTTAACCAGCCACCGGTATCCAACGCTGGCAGTGCACAAACCATCATTCTGCCCGTTAACTCGGTAATACTGAATGCATCCGCTTCCTATGACCCTGATGGAACAATAACAGAGTATTATTGGGGACAAAGCAGTGGCCCTTCTTCTTCCAGCATCGCCAATAACTTTTCTGCAACCACTACCGCCAGTAACCTGGTACAGGGGGTGTATGTTTTTGTGTTGCAGGTAAAAGACAATACCGGGGCCCTGGCTTATTCAATAAAGACAGTAACAGTAAATGCTTCTGGTACAAGGGTGATTACTACAGACACGGCTGCGCTGAGACAGCTAACGGCAATCACTAATCCCACAAATGAAGGAAAGCTGCTTACGATGTATCCCAACCCAGTACTTAGCAGCACCAGCATTGTACTTAACAGCGAAACCAGTGGCGGGAAAATTATAAATATCTATACGTCCACAGGCCTGCTGGCCGCCAGTTACCGGTGGCAGACCGTTAAAGGGAGAAATGTATTTTTAGTGAAGAACATTTCTGGCCTCGCCAGCGGACAGTACAGCATTGTTGTTACAGACAGCAATGGAAAGATAATAGGTGCAATAAAATTTGTAAAATCATAAAAAAACAGGTGGCGTCTTATGACCTTCCATAAAATAAACCCTGCTGTTTTTCTACAGCAGGGTTTATTATTATTAAGAGCGAATATAATTGCAGGCGGCAGGATTTAACCGGCCGCGGTTAGTTCTTCATATGCGGCGGTCAGCGGTCTTTGAATACCATCTCCTTTCCATTCAGGTGACCCGGGTATTTCAGTGGTTTTCAGAATTTCTTCTTTTGTTCTGCCTGCTTTTATCTGTGCATCGGTGTATTGTAAAAGATTGCCCAGGTAAGCGCTGAAAGCTTTCAGGTCTTCCTTAGTACAGGTTACATTATACCCTTCCGCAGCATGACCGCACACAAAGACGGTCTTACGGTCAAATTTTTTCTGCGCAGTATCTAAGACATTTATCCAGCTTTTAATATTAGCGCCCGCACCCCGGTCAACAAAAGGGTGGCGGCGGTTAAATAACAGGTCACCCATATGTACAATGTTTTGATTTTCCAGGTGTACCAGGCTGTCGCCGTTGGTATGGCCTGCGCCAAAATAATGAAGTGAATATTTCTCACCTGCTGCCTTTGTGCTCCAGACGGTCCCAAATGTCATATCAGGGTAAAGCTGCTTTTCTTCCGTTTTTTGCGCAATGGCCACGTTTTTCTGGTTCTTCAAAGAATTTTCATGTGCCAGTACGTTTTCAACAATGCCTTTAAATGAAATGTTACCTGCGGTATGGTCACCGTGGTGGTGGGTATTGATGAGCAGTTTAAAAGGCTTCTCGCTTTGCTTTTTCAATTCGTCAATAAGGTGCTGTGATTGCTCGGGGAACTGTGAATCCACGGTGATAATGCCTTCTTTACCCAGCACAAATAAAATAGTGCCGCCTTTTTCTGTAAAGATGCCCGCTGTTTTTGTGAGCATGGTTATTTTAAAGCCAGGCTGCTGCCATAAGGCGGCAAGCACTTCCTTTTGTGCCAATAACAGGCCTCCGGCAGTCAATGCAGAGGTGCGAAGAAAATTCCTGCGTTGCATAAATAATTGTTTTTAAGGTTACCATATAATGAGTAGCGATGCACTGGATAAAGCAATACGTTTAAGAAAGGGTAAAGGTTGCGTTTGTCATTTTGTGGCCGGAATTAATATTCCAGTTTGCGCAGTGAAGGTGCTTTAATGGCTGTTACCACTACTACCAGTAGTGTCATGCAGCCGCCAAAAATAACGGAGGGTACCACGCCCAGCAGCCGAGCCGCTACACCACTTTCAAACTGCCCCAGTTCATTGCTGGAATTGATGAACATGGAATTCACACTCATCACCCTGCCCCGCATGTGATCGGGTGTTTTTAACTGCATGATAGTACCCCTTACCACCACGCTCACCCCATCCAGCATACCACCCAGCAGGAGGGCGGCAAAAGACAGCCAGAACACTTTAGACAATGCGAATGTGATGATGCAGATACCAAAGCCCGCCACGGCAAATAGCAATTTTTTGCCCTGTTGGCGCTGCATCGGTAACAGGGTTAATAGAATTACGATAAAAATAGACCCTATGTCTGAGGCTGCATTCAAAAATCCAAAACCCTGCGGACCAATTTTCAGAATATCACGTGCAAAGACCGGTACCAGCGCAACCGCGCCACCAAAGAGCACCGCAAAGAGGTCAAGCGATAAGGCGCCCAGCACCTCTTTGGTATGCAGTACAAAACGGAGCCCGTCTTTTACACTCTCCCATGTTTTTTTCTCGCTTTTTTCTGTCAGCGGTGGTTTGGGTGCCAGTTGAAACAGCATGACCAGGGCCAGCGTTATCAGCGAAACAATACAGGTAAGTGTGCCGGTATTGCCTAGTCCGGCAATTAAAAATCCTCCGGCTGCATGTCCGCAAACAGAAGCCGTCAGCCAGGCGCCCTGGTTCCAGGTGGTGGCATTTTGCAGGTGGTGCCGGGGTACAATGGAAGCAAGGATAACATTAAAAGTAGGCCCTACAAAAGACCGGATGATACCCGTACCAAAGATGGTAGCATAAATGCCCACCGCAATCCAGTGATTGGTTAAATGGGCAGCAGAAAACGGGGTAGATAATAACAGTAAAATAGTGGCAGCCAGCAGGTAGAGAGCTACGCCCCGCAAAATCAATTTTCTTTTTTCGCTGATGTCAATGGTATGGCCGGCGTACAGCGCCATAGAGAAGGCGGGTAGAAATTCTGACAGGCCAATCAGCCCAATGGCCAGCGGCGCATTGGTAAGATTATAAATCCACCAGCCTACCAGTGTGCTCATCATGCGGAGGCCCATGATGAAAAGAAACCTGCCGGTAAGCAGTACCCGAAATTCTTTCTGTCTTACTGATGCAAGGGGGTCGTTTGCCGGTGAAGGATTAGCCATGTATCTTTTAGCCGTTGTGGATTAAAGGTAGGAAGAACCGGGGGAAGGTGTAAAGTTTAATGGTTTATAGTTTAAAGTGGAAGGTGTTACTGCGCAGGAACAGAATGCTGCCATGTTATTGCCCTTACACCTTTAACCCTACACCTTCAGCTTCCGTCCTTTACGGAAGCGTGAAATAATGCTGCCCTTCGCCCAAATCCTGCTCCAGTGCATCTGTCACCACTTTCAGGTGCGTTTCGTTGCCCAGGAAATCTGCATTGCCCGCATCAATAAAAATGGTTTTAACATTGTGCTGCCGGATGTAGTGGGTATAGGTCTCCTGTATATTAAAAAGGTATTCGTCCGGAATGGATTGCTCGTAGCTGCGGTTGCGTTTCTTAATATTCTGCTGCAGTTTGTTTACCGGCGAGTGCAGGTAGATCAACACATCGGGCTGTACCAGCTGCTGGTGAATAATGTCGAACAGGCGCTGGTATAAATGGAATTCTTCGTCGGGCAGGTTTACCTTGGCAAACAGCAGGCATTTGCTGAACAGGTAATCAGAAACGGTTACACTTTGAAAAAGATCTTTGGTATGAATTAATGCTTTCAGCTGCTTATAGCGTTCCGCCATAAAAAAAAGCTCCAGTGGAAAGGCAAATTGTTTGGGATTGCTGTAGAATTTGGGCAGAAAAGGGTTGTCTGTAAATTCTTCCAGCACCAGGCGCGCGTTGTAGTGTCTCGACAGAATATGTGCCAGTGTTGTTTTTCCTGCTCCTATATTTCCTTCAACAGTAATGAAGTGATGGTTCATGCTTTAATAAAGACGGTGATTGCTGTTGCAATACTAAGGCCTTAATCATTTACGTGGCAGAAAACTTTTTCACAGGCAGGGGGTCCGGACAAATTTCCAGCAGACGGGAAATGGTTTGTTGCAATACCGGGTGTATGCAGGCCGGGGCAATTTCATGCAGTGGCACCAGCACAAAACGCCGGTTGGCCATTTGAGGATGCGGAACGGTGAGTCCTGGTGTATGGATGATTTCCTGATTAAACAGCAGTATATCAATGTCTATGGTGCGGGGGCCATATTGTTCAGCCCTTATTCTGCCAATCTGTTTTTCTATGTGCAACAATACGATTATCAGCTGTTCAGCCTTCATGGGTGTTGACAAAGCCAGGGCCTGGTTTAGAAAAGGCGCCTGGTCTGTTTTGCCCCAGGCAGCTGTTTCATAGAGAGCCGATTGCCGGGTGATTTTTCCACAGGCCTCCTCAATTAGATGAGCTGAATGCTGCAAATATTGCTG
>JANPGT010000676.1:0-7990 GCA_031424135.1 Chitinophagaceae bacterium | reverse complement strand
CAGATATGAGCCCTGGCAAGGGTTACAGCGCCAAAAATCGCCAAACACCCGTTAGTTGATGTTAATAGGCTGTGCAAAACGGTGGATAACATGTGAAACTGGCGTGCAAAATGTGGATGACAGCTCTAAACAAACAATTTTTATCATGGCCACTGCTGGATACTCAGGGACGCCCCTGATAAAGAAACTGGGTATTAAAGAAGACACGAAGCTGTTGCTGGTGAATGCACCGGAGAATTATTTTACCCTGCTGAAACAGGATATGACCACCCAACTTTGTAAGAAAAAGGATTTGCCGCAACTGGTGCATGTTTTTGTGACCAGTACAAAAGTCTTTGAAAAAGAAATGAGGCTGCTGGAACCACTGTGGAAGAAAAATACCTCGCTTACAATATGGGTAAGTTGGTACAAAAAGAGTGCAGGCATGGGCAGCGACATGACGGAGGATATTATCAGGAATTACGCGCTGGCCAACGGATTGGTAGATGTAAAAGTCTGCGCAGTAAGTGACTTGTGGAGTGGTTTGAAACTGGTGGTGCCTGTGGTTAAGAGATAAAAGGAGAAAAGGAGGGCTTTTCACACAGAGCAAGCAGAGAAAAAGAGCTTGACTCATTGAAGTTAAAAGTAATATCAACAGTATTTTTATCGCATTTGTTAACCTCCTTCCGGGAAGGAATAAACTACAGCAGTTGGCTGTATTATTATGAATCCAAGAGATATTTCCATTAACGAATACACCTACACGTTACCCGAAGAAAAGATTGCCCGCTATCCCCTGCCGGAAAGAGATGCTTCCAAACTGCTTGTTTATACGGGCGGGAATATTGCCACAGACATTTACCGCAATATTGACGATTACCTGCCAGCGGGCAGCCTGCTGGTGTTTAACAATACGCGTGTAATAGAAGCAAGGCTGTTGTTTCAGAAACCAAGTGGTGGCAGTATTGAAATATTCTGCCTGGAGCCGGGTGACCAATACCCGGATATTACTACCGGTATGCTGCAACAGGGCCGGGTAGAATGGAAATGCCTGATTGGCGGCGCCAGCAAATGGAAAACGGGACAGGTATTACAAAAGACGATACCGTACAATGATAGTTTTATTACACTGGAAGCCAGGTACAGCACCAAACAAAGCGACTGTTTCATTATCGATCTGCAATGGAGCCCCGGCCATTTATCTTTTGCAGAAGTATTGCACCAGGCAGGTATAATACCACTACCGCCTTACATCAAACGTATTCCGGAGACCTCCGATAAAGAAAGGTACCAAACCGTATATGCATTGCAGGATGGCTCCGTTGCAGCGCCTACTGCCGGCCTGCATTTTACGCCGGCACTATTTGACAAACTGCAGCAAAAAAATATCCATCATTCTTTTGTAACGCTGCATGTGGGTGCCGGCACTTTTAAGCCTGTGAAGAGCGCTACTATGCAGGGTCATGATATGCATGTTGAATTTATAGATGTATCGCGCGAACTGATTACCCGGTTGATAAAATTTACGCATACTGTATACGCCGTGGGTACTACCTCGGCACGCACACTGGAAAGTCTTTACTGGATGGGTGTAAAAACAATCCTGGATCCTGCTGTTACCGCAGCGCAATTGCCACTCACCCAATGGGAAGTATATGACCAGCTGCAGCAACACAGCTACAGCAGCACCGAAGCACTTGAAAGCCTGCTGCAATGGATGGATAAAAGACAACTGCAGCGCTTGCTCAGCAAAACACAAATACTGATTACACCGGGTTACAATTTTAAAATAATAAAGGGGTTAATTACCAATTTTCACCAGCCGCAGTCTACCCTTCTCTTACTGGTGGCGGCATTAGTTGGTAACAACTGGCAGAAGATTTACCAGCATGCGCTGGACAATGATTTCAGGTTTTTGAGTTATGGAGACGGATGCCTGATTGAGAAATGTGAAAATGCGGCAAATATGAAAATGTGACAAATGGTAACTGATTGACCTGTTGATTGCCCGCCCGGATGACCCGGTCGGATGGGGTTTACCGGTCGGTTTATAGAGAATAAGTAAGTATGCCAATATTATGGATTGGGAATAAAAGAAATCAGCAATCATCAAATCAGACATCAGAAATCCCTTTCTATTTTGTTTCCATCAGCGGCATATCAATAATAAAACTGGTGCCCTTTCCGGTAGCACTTTCTACCTTAATTTTTCCACCGTGTGCATCTACCATGGTTTTAACGTAGCTGAGGCCCAGTCCGAACCCTTTTACATTGTGCACATTACCGGTATGAGCCCTGTAAAATTTTTCAAATATTCTTTTCTGGGTCTCTTTGTTCATGCCAATGCCATTGTCTTCTATACGTACCTGTATATACTTCCCGGTATTAACAGTACTGATTTTAATAATCAGGTTGTCTTTTGAATACTTAACAGCATTGTCAACCAGGTTAGAAATAAGATTGGTAAAATGAACTTCATCGCCTTCTATAAGGTCGGCACCCGCATTCAGCTGCAGCAACGACTTGCCATTTTTGTCCTCCAGCTGCAGGTGAAAATTATCCAGCACATGGTCTATTACTTCGTGCACATGAATGGGCACTTTGTTCAGCTGTATTTCCTGCCGCTCCATCAGCGATGCCTGCAGAATGGTTTCCACCTGCTTGTTCATCCGCCTGTTTTCTTCCTTGATAATGCTGCTGAAATAGCCCATCTTCTCCCTGTCCTGCAGCACTTTCTCATTGCGCATAGCATCTACCGCAAGTGAAATAGTAGCCAGCGGCGTCTTAAACTCATGCGTCATGTTGTTGATGAAATCGTTTTTAATTTCACTGGTTTTTTTCTGGCGCAGCAATGCGCTTACAGTAACATAAAACGCAGAACAGATGATCAGCGTAAAGAGTATGGCACCAATCATTAACCAGCGCAGCTGGCGGAAAATGCTTTTTTTAATATCCGGCACCACCAGTATCATCGTTTCTTCCGGCATCAGGTTCTCATATTCGCTGCCGCTGGGCACCTGTAAAGGATATATGAATTCTTTGTTGTTGATAGTGTCTGCAATTACCTTAATCAGGTTGTCTGATTTTAATTCATAAGTGTTCAGTCCGATAGTGGAAGAAATAGCAAATTCAAACCGGGTGTCTTTGATGCCATTCTCTTCAAAAGCTTTTTTTAGTTTTTCTTCGATGGCAAAGCTGGTATAGTTTTTTGCGATAGTAGAAGGCTTTAGCAGTTCGTTGAGCAACTGGTCGCTGGGCATCATAAACCCGGGCCTGAATTTGGGATTTTTAAGACTGGGCAGGGTACCCTTCTGCTCCATCAGATCGTTGCCCACTGTAACCATCGACCTGTATATCTTTTCATACATCTGCTCTTCTTTTACCACCAGCATATTTTTAATCCAGGACACCTGGATGGCAATAATGCCCAGTAGCGAAGCGGTAATCAGTAAAATAATAACAGGTAGAATTTTCTTCATTAGCACAAAAATAGTGGAGCGGAACGGCTTTTGGGGAAAACTCTTATTATGCGCCCCTTTTTTAACTAAGGTTTTGCACCCCTGTGACAACCCTCCATAATCCCGCAATAAAGATTTTTATTTGCCAATATAATAAGTAATTTAGAATTAATGATACAGCCCGGACCAGGCATATTATTGATCGCAGATCCTTTTCTGAAAGATCCGAATTTTAAGCGGACGGTGGTCTTTTTATGCGAACACCAGGAGGAAGGCAGTTTTGGCTTCGTGCTCAACCGTTTATACGAACATAAGCTGAACGAGCTGGTGAACAGTGCAGACGATCTAACCCTGCCCGTTTACTACGGCGGACCGGTGCAAATGGACACCATCCATTTCCTTCACCAATACCCCGAACAGATACCGGGCGGCACTGAGGTGCTGAAAGGCATATACTGGGGTGGCGATTTTGATATGGCCCTGCAAATGCTGCGCAGCGGTGAAGCAGACCTTAACCATATCCGTTTCTTTATAGGCTACAGCGGATGGGGCGACGGCCAGTTACAGGATGAGCTGAAAGAAAAATCATGGCTGCTGGCAAAAGCTACCCGAAAAATTACTTTTCACCCGGAGATTACTGAAATATGGAAAGACTCCATCCGTTTACTGGGTGGAGACTACGAAATGCTGATTAATTTTCCGATTGACCCGCAGTTGAATTAGACACCCCCCGACCCCCTGAAGGGGGAGCTCTCCGCAAGATTGATTTTTTAACATCTGCTTTTTTTATTCATTAAGCTCTTGAAAGTTGAAATCGTTGTCTACCTCTGAACATATTGATGTTCCTTGAAACTGCTTACGCAAAAAAAATAAACCCCGGCGTTGCCGGGGTTTATGAAGTAAAATCTATGCAATCAACCTTGCGGGTAGAGGGCTTGAGTAGCGGATTTAATTCAACGGAAAACTAATCCCCGCCCTTGCAGTAATATTATCCAGGTTGCTGAGGCCATTATAATTAAATGGCATATAATTATACCCTGCACTCAGGCTTAATCCTGCGCCAGTACCTTTCCTGAAAGGTACAAATACACCCGCTTCCGGCCGCGCTGCAAACCCAAATTTTGTTTTTGCATCGTTGGTAAATTCTCCGGCATACTGGTTATAGGTAATAATATTGCCACCAACCCCCAGGGCAACAAATGGTTGTATCATTTTACCGGGCAACAGGTTGTACTGTCCCTTCAGCAAGATGGGCGCTGTTTGTACCGCATTGGATACTACGGCCGACAAATCACCACCGTCTGCTGTCTTGTACAGCTGGCGCGGGTATTTCTGGTAAAACGACTGCGAGCCTGTTTCTATTCCTGCTGAAAATTTTGGATTGATATGGTACATCAATGCTGCCCCAAAACCTTTGAAAGAAGTATTGCTGATAAGCTCTTTATACCCGCCCACCGGGGCAGCTACGGAGTAATTTAATTTTAATGTTAGACCATTTTCCTGGGCAATAGCTCCCATGCTTATAACCAGCCCCAGCGCCATGGCTATATATTTTATCTTTTTCATATACTTATTTTTACTGGTCAATTATTGATTTGTTTTCAGGTAGGCAGACTGACTGAACAAAGTCTGTATGCTGGTACCGATACTTGCATCATTGAATATCCCTTCTCCCCGTACTACACCATTCCATACAGATTTAATCTTCGTATTAGCAGATGCATCCTTGAGGTCAAACATATCTATGGAAATCACCCCTTCATTAACCTGGTAGGTCCCTATATAAGATCCGTAGTATCCATAGCCGGGGTAGCCCCAGTAGTAAGGATCCCAGTAACCATAGTAATCATTGTAATAATTACCATAGTCAACATAGCCGGTATAGGTGTTGATGATATTGTTGACATTGATACCCAGATCGGGGCTTTGATTATTGGCCACCTGTGTAAAGCCCCGCTGCACCATAGCGTCTTTGATAGCTGCTATCATCAGCGAATCGTAGGCATCGTGTGTTTTCTCGCGCAGCTTACCGTTACTGATGATAGCCACAGAGTCTGCGATACTGAATGTTTTAAAAGATGAAAAACTTACCGTACTATCTTTATTGGTAATATAAATACGGGTCTCTTCCGGAGAGAGTTTAGCTACCGGATCTTTGGTACAGCTGCCCAGCAACACAATGGCTGCAAGAGAGGCAGCAACCAGCACATACTTTTTCATAATGATTGTTTTTATATTGTACATACGTAACAGACCCGCAAAGAAGATACCCGTTTAATGTCTTTGGCAGGAAGTTAACAGTGGTGTAACAATTGCAAACAGATTGTTTATCACCAGATTAAAAGTGAATTAACAGCAGCCTATAACGAAAGCCACACTAAACAAAATGTTCTTTGTTTTGTATTTGGCGGGTCGGTAGGTACCGCAATTCAGATCACATCGCCCCTCCCAGGCGATGTCTGTGCAGACTAAACACAAGGGCGAACAAAAATATTTTGCACGACTCGCCGTCTATGGGAAACTTATGATAGTCGGTACGCAACCGCCGGGTCCCGCATTGTGATTGTGCATATAAATTTTTGATTTCGGGGCGGAGGCATCGGCGGGGAGGTGGAGGTGATGGTTAAAGCATCCGGTACCGCAGGTCAGGCCGCATCCACTTCCCCGGCGGAATGGAAGTGAATAAAAAAACCCCGCCGAAGCGGGGTCAATAATTTTCCAAATATAGTGGACTACAAATCAGAACATTGAACCTTAGATTACGATACCGTGGATTTTGAAAGGATAGGAACGCGGATTTTCCAGGCAATTACTTTATCCTGTTCAGACAGCTGCATCCAATGAAACAGCGCCTTCTACCAGTACCGTTACTTTATTATTCAGTACTTCCACAAAACCACTCTGAATGGTAAAGTTGGAAACACTTTTCATTGATTTATCTTTCAGCACTTTTAGGTTACCTGCTTTCAGCGCACTCACCAATGGTGCGTGTTTGTCCAGCACTTCAAAGCTGCCATCAATACCGGGTAACTGTACGCCATAAACAGTATCGCTGAATAATTTTTTAACCGGCGTGAGAATTTCAAGCTCCATATCTCTTGCCCTTATGGGGACTTTTACTTTTAAGACGATGATAGAATTCCTGCTGTACAAGAGTGCGACGCAACGATGCTTAATTGTAAAACAACTGCTGGTTCCACTACTACAAACCTCTATAAGAACTAATCCTATTGACTATAACGGTTCCAAACTCCCTCTTCAGGGGGTCGGGGGGTTACTTCGCTGCCGCCTGCAGTTTCTTGCCTTTTTCAATAGCATCTTCAATGGTACCTACCAGGTTGAAAGCTGCTTCAGGATATTCATCCACTTCTCCGTCCATGATCATGTTGAAACCGCGGATAGTATCTTCCAGGCTAACAAACACCCCTTTCAAACCGGTAAACTGCTCGGCCACATGGAAGGGTTGTGAAAGGAAACGCTGTACACGGCGTGCACGCGATACTGTTAATTTATCTTCATCGCTCAACTCATCCATACCAAGGATGGCGATGATATCCTGCAATTCTTTATAACGCTGTAATATTAATTTAACACGGTTGGCGGTGTTGTAGTGTGCATCCCCCACGATGAAAGGGGTAAGGATACGCGAAGTAGAATCCAAAGGATCTACCGCAGGGTAGATACCCAAATCCGCAAACTTACGGCTCAATACCGTGGTGGCATCAAGGTGGGCAAATGTTGTAGCAGGCGCCGGATCGGTTAAGTCATCCGCAGGTACGTAGACCGCCTGAACAGAGGTAATAGAACCATTACGGGTAGAAGTAATACGCTCCTGCATCAATCCCATCTCGGTGGCCAGTGTTGGCTGGTAACCTACGGCGCTGGGCATACGTCCCAACAGGGCCGATACCTCAGAACCCGCTTGAGTAAAGCGGAAGATATTGTCTACGAAAAAGAGAATGTCTTTTCCTTTTCCCTGGCCGTCTCCATCACGGAAGTATTCTGCAATGGTCAAACCGCTCAAAGCCACACGTGCACGTGCACCCGGGGGTTCATTCATCTGACCAAACACAAAAGTTGCTTTGGAATCTTTCAGTCCTTCCATATCCACTTTCTCCAGATCCCAGCCACCTTCTTCCATGCTGTGTTTAAAATTGTCGCCGTATTTCATAATACCTGCTTCAATCATCTCACGCATCAGGTCATTTCCCTCGCGGGTACGCTCACCCACACCGGCAAATACTGACAGACCTCCGTGGCCTTTTGCGATATTATTAATCAATTCCTGGATCAATACAGTTTTACCCACACCGGCACCACCAAACAAACCAATTTTACCACCTTTTGCATAGGGCTCAATAAGGTCAATTACTTTTATACCTGTAAATAATATCTCGCTGGCAGTACTCAGGTTTTCAAATAATGGCGGTTTGTTGTGAATCGGACGTCCGCCTACTTTGCTTACCTGGGGCAAACCGTCAATAGCATCACCTGTTACATTAAACAGGCGGCCGTTGATGTTTGGTCCGATGGGCATAGCGATGGCTTTGCCG
>JANPGT010000675.1:0-17419 GCA_031424135.1 Chitinophagaceae bacterium | reverse complement strand
GCAATTTGGATTGAATAGCTTTATTGTATTACATTTGTAGCGGACAAAGAATCAGAGAAGGGAACGGAGACGTTCCCTTCTTCTTTACACCAATGGCAAGCGAAACACAAATACAGACAATCAGCGGCATGATGCAGGATTTACTGCAGGATACACCGGACATTTTCCTGGTGGATGTGCGTATTAAGCCCACCAACAATATAAAGGTGGCGCTGGATGCGGACGGCGGTATTTCTATTGAAAAATGTGTGTCTTTCAACAGGAAGCTGTACAAGCAGCTGGAGGAAGCCGCGATGTATCCGGAAGGCGATTTTTCGCTGGAAGTGTCTTCGCCCGGTCTTGACGAGCCGCTGAAAATGTACCGCCAGTATGTAAAGAACATTAACCGGGGCGTGGAGGTAACACAGCTGGACGGAACGCTTACCGAAGGCGTACTTACAGCCGTGAACGAAAACGAAATACAAGTGGCGGAAACCAAAGGCAAGAACAAAAAACTGGAAGTGGTGCAACACACTATCCCATTTACTAATATTAAATCAACAAAAATTCAAATTAAATTTTAGCCATGGATGGCTGGCAGCAGCGGGTACAGCAAAAGCCCGCGAATACCGGTGATTCAAGCTTTCTAAATTCAGAAGTATGGCAAGCATAAACCTAATTGAGGCATTCCAGGAATTTAAAGATGCGGAAAATATAGACCGCCCCACCATGATGAAAGTGGTGGAAGATGTATTTAAAACCTTATTGCGCAAAAAATACGGTGCCGATGATAATTTCGACGTCATTGTAAACGCGGAGAAAGGTGACCTGGAAATCATGCGCCGCCGCATGATTGTGAACGATGGTGAAGTGAATGATCCCCTGGCAGAAATTGCCTATAAGGATGCTGCTAAAATTGAGCCGGATTTTGAGGTGGGTGAAGAATTGTACGAAGGCATAGATATCATGGACTTTGGCCGCAGGGCCATCCTGGCTGCCAAGCAAACCCTGGCCAGCCGTATCGGCGATTTGAAGAAAAATGTACTGGTAAAAAAATACCACGACCGCATAGGAGATATCATCAACGCAGAAGTATACCAGGTTTGGAAAAAAGAAATCCTGCTGCTGGATGAAGACGGTAACGAGCTGATCTTGCCCAAAAGCGAACAGATACCGCAGGATTATTTCAAAAAAGGAGAAAGTATCCGCGCCGTAGTAAGAAGAGTAGATTTAAAAAATAACAGCCCCGTAATCATATTATCAAGAACAAGCCCGGAATTTTTGGCTAAGTTGCTTGAAATTGAAGTACCCGAGATCTTTGACGGACTGATTGTTATCAAGAAAATTGTCCGCGACCCCGGTGAAAGGGCAAAAGTAGCCGTAGAATCTTTCGACGACAGGATAGACCCCGTGGGCGCCTGCGTTGGTATGAAAGGAAGCCGTATCCATGGCATTGTACGTGAACTGAAGAACGAAAACATAGACGTTATCAACTGGACTTCCAACGTGCAGTTGCTGATTCAGCGTTCGCTGACACCCGCCAAAATCACCACCATGAACCTCAATAACGAGACCATGCAGGCAGATGTTTACCTGAAACCAGACCAGGTATCGCTGGCCATTGGCAGAAAAGGGGTAAATATCAAATTGGCGCAGGAATTGACAGGCTACAGCATAGATGTGTTCCGCGACAATGAAGGCGAAGTGGAAGAGTTCGACATTGACCTGGAAGAATTCAGCGATGAAATTGAAACATGGATTATTGATGAACTGAAACGCATTGGTTGTGATACAGGCCGCAGCGTACTGGAACTGACTGCTGAGGAACTGGAAAGAAGAACAGATTTGGAAAGAGAAACCATTGACGACGTAAGAAAAGTACTGGAAAACGAATTTAAAAAAGAATAAAGCCTTTTTACCGGTTATTCTGCTTTATCCGTCTTTATTTTGCAGTTGGTAATATGAAACAGCAGCAGGGCATGCCCAGGCGGAAAGAAAGGGTAGAAAAATTATTATTTATTTAAAATATTGAATGTCAGAAATTACAACACCACGATTAATGGCCGCTGCCAAAGAGTTTAACATTGGTAAGGATACCCTTGTTGAGTTTCTCTCCGGCAAAGGTTTCAGCAAAGATGATCTGAAGCCTACTTCGAAGCTCACGGAAGATATGTACCGTTCGCTGCAACTGGAGTTTGCAGGCGATAAGGTGGCAAAGATCAAAAGTGACCAGATTGATCTGCCCAAAGGTGGGGGAACAGATACGCGCAAGAAAAAAGACGAAGAAGAAATCCTTTTCAAAAAGGAAACTGTTGCGCCCAGGAAAGTGGTAGAAGAAGTAAAGCCACCGGAGCCGGTAGTGGTACCTGTTGTGGTGGAAGCGGTGCAGCCGCCCAAAGAAGAACCAAAACCAGAAGAAAAAGCACCGGAAATTTCAAAAATAGAGGCGCCCGGCATTGAAGGCCCCAAAGTATTCGATAAAATTGATTTGTCTGCTATAGATTCTTCTACAAGGCCCAAAAAAGGGACGAAGAAAAAAGAAGAACCCGTGGTGCAGGAAGAGCAGGTAACAGCAGCAATAGAAGCGCCGGTAGTAGTAGCAGAACCCCCTGTGGAAATCAGCAAAAAGCCTGCGGAGCCTGTTGTAGCCCTGGTACCGGAAACAAAAATTGAAGAAACAGAAACGCCGACTGTGCACGAAGAAGAATTGCAGGCGCCGGTAATTGAAAATATAAGGGCCGAAAAATTAGAGGGTCCAAAGATCCTGGGTAAGATTGAATTGCCGGTTGACAGTGATACCAGGCCAAAACCCAACGAAGAAAAACGCAAGCGCAAACGCATCCCCATAGATAAAAAAGGTGAACCTTTTGTAGCCCGTCACCAACCGGGTCAGCAGGGCCAGGGGCAACCCGGCCAGCAAGGTGCCGGTAGCGGTGCCAGCCAGCCTCCAAGAAGGCCAGGCCTGGGTATCGTTAAAAGAGATCCCAATGCACCTCCGGGCCAGCAGGGCCGCAGTGGCAATGCAGGAGCTTTCAGAAGAGGCAATGCCCCGCAAAGAGGCGGCGTAGCGGCAAGGCGCGAAACCAAAGAAATCGACAAGAAAGAAATTCAGGATAAAATACGCGAAACCCAGGCAAAACTTGCGGGTGCAGGTGGACGTGGCAAAAGCCTCAAAGCCAAGTACCGCAGGGAAAAACGCCAGGAGAACGCAGAGAATCCTGAAGAAATGCAGGATAACAAGCTGCAGTTAACAGAGTTCATCAGCGTAAGCGAACTGGCCAACCTGATGGATGTTAGCTATGCTGAAGTCATTGGAAAATGTATGGGCCTGGGCTTAATGGTGTCTATTAACCAGCGCCTGGAAGCAGATGTAATTGAACTGGTAGCGGGCGAGTTTGGCTTCGATGTAGAGTTTATCGATATGGATAAGCAGGCAGAAATGGAAG
This sequence comes from Chitinophagaceae bacterium, assembly GCA_031424135.1. GTDB lineage: Bacteria > Bacteroidota > Bacteroidia > Chitinophagales > Chitinophagaceae > JACMLD01. Next base: position 13,994 of record JANPGT010000675.1, on the reverse strand, counting down.
AGGAGGAAGAAGACGACGATCCGGCGGAACAAAAACCCCGTGCACCTATTGTTACCATCATGGGTCACGTAGACCATGGTAAAACCTCCCTGCTGGATTATATCCGCAGTGCCAATGTGGTAGCCGGTGAGGCTGGTGGTATTACCCAGCATATCGGTGCCTACGAAGTAACATTGCCCAACGGAAAGAAGATTGCCTTCCTGGATACACCCGGTCACGAAGCGTTTACCGCCATGCGTGCACGTGGTGCAAAAATTACCGATATCGCCATCATAGTAGTGGCTGCAGATGACGCGGTAATGCCTCAGACAAAAGAAGCTATCAGCCACGCACAGGCGGCCAATGTGCCCATGATATTTGCTATAAACAAGATTGATAGAGATGGTGCCAACCCTAAAAAAATATATGAGCAACTGGCCAGCATGAACATCCTGGTAGAAGAGTGGGGTGGAAAATTCCAGAGCCAGGAGCTAAGTGCCAAACAAGGTTTAAATGTAGATTTGCTGCTGGAAAAAGTGTTGCTGGAAGCCGAATTGCTTGAATTAAAAGCCAACCCCGATAAGGAAGCTTCCGGTAGCATCATTGAGGCATCGCTGGACAAAGGACGCGGCTATGTGGCCACCCTGATGGTGCAAAACGGAACCCTGCACCAGGGAGACCTGATGGTGTGCGGCCAGTATTACGGCCGTATTAAAGCCATGACAAACGAGCGTAACCAGCGCCAGGAAACCGCACCGCCATCAACCCCCGTACAGATTCTTGGCTTAAACGGCGCCCCACAGGCGGGTGAAAAGTTCAAAGTGTACCATGATGAGGCTGAAGCAAAAGAAATTGCCAATAAAAGAGCGCAGATACTGCGCGAGCAGGGTATCCGCACCAAGAAACATATTACACTGGATGAAATTGGCCGCCGCCTGGCGCTGGGTAATTTCAAACAGCTGAACCTGATTATTAAGGGTGATGTGGATGGTTCGGTAGAAGCCTTGAGCGACTCATTGCAGAAACTCTCTACAGACGAGGTAGCGGTAAACGTAGTATTGAAAGGCGTGGGTGCCATTACAGAAAATGACGTATTGCTGGCAGCCGCTTCCGATGCGGTAATTGTAGGCTTTAACTGCCGTCCTTCACTGCAGGCAGCAAGACTGGCTGATAATGAAGGGGTGGAAATCAAGACCTACTCTATCATCTACAACGCTATTGAAGAAATCAAGAGCGCCATGGAAGGTATGCTGGAGCCCAAAATACAGGAGAAGATACTGGCCAATGTGGAAGTTAGGGAAGTGTATAAGTTTGACAAGGCCACTGTTGCCGGTTGCTTCGTAATGGATGGAAAAATTGCCCGTAACGCCCGCATCCGCATTATCCGCGACGGTATTGTGGAATATCCGAAGGGTGAAGGCGCCAGCGCAGAACTGGCCAGCCTGAAACGCTTTAAAGACGACGTAAAGGACGTGCCTTCCGGTATGGAATGCGGTCTTACCGTTAAGAACTTTAATGACCTGAAAGTGGGTGATATTGTGGAGGCGTTTGAAGAAGAAGAAGTAAAGAGAACATTATAAATTAAAAATTAAAAAGTCAAAAGTAAAAGGACCGCGCAGGTGGAAATGCCCGCGAACGCCCTTTAACTTTTGATTTTTTACTTTTGACTTGTCTTCCCAACAAACTTTTGTTAAAAGCCCTGCCACAGCGCAGCTTTAACAGAACTACTGAATATTTTTGAGTAATCCAGATGCACCATATTATGAAGCAATTAATCTTACTGACTGTTTTTTCTTTAACTGCCGCGGCAGCATTTGCACAGACAACGCCGGGTGATTCCGTTGTTCGTATGGCCGCAACTTCGCAGCCCCAGAAAGTAGTGGCTGATAAAGTGGTAGCCATTGTGGGCGATAAAATCATCCTGAAATCTGAAATCACCAACGAAATTCTTGACCGCCAGCGCCGTAATGAAGCCGTGCCTGAGAATGCAGAATGCGCGGTGATGGAGCAGGCACTTACCCTGAAAGCACTGGTGCTGCAGGCCGAAAAAGATTCGCTGCAGGTGAGCGAGGAGGAACTGGAATCATTGCTGGACAACCAGGTAAGGGGCTTTGTACAGGCTTACGGATCTAAAGAAGCACTGGAGCAGATTGCCGGCCGTACCGTCTACCAGATTAAAGAAGATTTCCGCACTTCTTTTAAAGAAAGAAAGCAGGCAGAACTGATGCGCAATAAGATTGTAGAAGGCATCAAAATAACCCCTACCGAAGTAAAAGCCTATTTTGATAAAATACCCAAAGACAGCCTGGCCTTCCTTGAAAGCGAAGTTGAAATAGGAGAGATTGTCATCTATCCAAAAGCCAGCCGCGATCTTGATAAAAATACTATTGATGAGCTGAACGACTATAAAAAACAGGTAGAATCCGGCACCCGTAAATTTGAAACCCTGGCCAGCCTTTACACAATGGACCCGGGCAGCAAGAATACCGGCGGTATGTACAATGTTAACCGTACAGAAAAAGTAATGGATCCCGACTTTATAAAAGCCGCTTTCCGTTTAAAAGAAGGGCAGGTATCTCCGGTTACCAAAACGAAATTTGGCTATCATATTATTCAGATGGTGAACCGCTCCGGCGATGATGCTACCGTAAGACATATCCTGCTGATTCCCCAGATTACCGATGATGAAATTAAAATTACCGAGTCTAAATTGGATTCTATACGTGCCAAACTGATTGCAGGTACTACCAGCTTTGGAGAAGCCGTAGCCAGGTACAGTGAAGACGAATCATCCAAATATACTGCCGGTTTAAGGCAGGGCGCCAACGGTACTTTTTTAACCATCGACATGCTGGACAAAGACATGGTAAAATTGTTGCCCACATTAAAAGTAGGCGAGTATTCTCAACCCGTGGTTTTTACAGATGAGCGTAACAAAAAAAGCGTGCGCATTGTGTACCTGAAAACCCGCACAGAACCACACCGCGAAAACTTGAAAGACGATTACAACCGCATAGCGCAAAGAGCCGTAGAAGAGAAAAAAGGAGATGCGATTGAAAAGTGGTTTAACACCAAAATAGCCACTTATTACGTGATGATTGACGATGATTATAAAACCTGTACGCTGCTGAAAAAGTGGATGGAAAATTCAGCAAGCGCATCGAGGTAAGGGTTAACACTTACCATAGTTCAAATATACCATAAGCACTGATTTATCAGTGCTTTTTTGTTTACATTTAATAAACGGTTATTGTAACCGTATAGTAAGATGGCAAATTCAGTAACAAACACCTGTATATGATTCTGTTTTTTTGACAATTTGAATTCTGCAAGCAGTTATTATGAGTAGTATTATAGCGGAAGCGGCTGCACCTGAAGTTGATCAATCATTGTCACGGCTATTTACTGTGATTACCGATTTAGAGGGCAATACTTTATCTGTCAACGATGTGTTTTTTCGGGCGGTGTCATTGTCACGCGGAGAATTGTTTCAGCAGCCCTTTATTTCTTTTTTTGAAGAACATACTGCCGGTATACTTCCGTCCGCCGGATTAGCTTCTCTCTTTGCCCATAACAATACTGTTTTTGAATGTACGCTGACCCTTAGAACGGGAAACAAAAAAAGCCTTCCTTTAAAATGGTCCGTTACGCATCTGCATGCAAAAGACCATAAAGACAGGTTGCTGCAGTGGTCCTGTATACATTCATCTGACCAGCCAAAAAATCAACTGACCGTTTCTGCGCAGGAAGTTTATAGTTCTCTTTTTGATGACAGTCCGCAGCCCATGTGGATCTACGACAGGGAGACCCTTCGGTTCCTGGACATAAACCGGGCCGCAGCGGAGACCTATGGATATTCAAGGAAGGCCTTCCTGCAAATGAAGGTGACAGATATCCGCCCGGAAAGTGAAAGAAAAAATTTTCTGCTCCACCTGCAGTCGCTGGATCCGGTAAAAATTACTGATAAGACTATCTGGATACACCAGAAAAAAGACGGCAGCCTGATGCAGGTGGAAGTTCAGTCATACGACTTTCCCCATTCTGCCGGAGATGCACGGCTGGTTATTATCAACGACGTAACGCAGAAGGAACAAATACAAAAAATTCTGCAGGAAAGCGAAGAACGTTTCCGCAACATGGCAGACAATGCGCCGGTAATGATCTGGCTAAGCAATGAAAATGACCGAACTATTTATGTAAATAAGTACTGGACAGATTTTACAGGCATCAGTGCAACAGAAGCCTGGGGCGATGGCTGGAACAAAGTGATTCACCCGAATGATATTCATATTGGCATCGGTGAGTACAAAAAAAATTTCGCACAAAAAAAACCGGTATCACTTATCTACCGGCTGAAATACCGCACCGGTGAATACCGCTGGGTGCTGGATAAATCCATACCAAGATTCCTTGACGACGGAACTTTTCTTGGCTATATTGGATCGCTGGTAGATATCCATGACTATAAAATGGCGGAAGAGAAAATAAGCTTCCAGGCAAGGCTTATTGAAAATGCTTCCGATGTCATCATTTCTACCGACGTAAATTTTAATGTAGTTACCTGGAACAAGCGGGCCGAAGAACTATATGGTATACCGGCAAACAGGGCCGTTGCAAGAAACATCGTTCAGCTGCTGCAGCATGAGTTTATGCATACCACCGAAGATGAATCGATGCAGCAGCTGGCGGCCAATGGTCACTGGCAGGGAGAAGCAATTTATAAAAATGGCGCAGGTGAAAACGTATACCTGCTCTGCCATGTTTCTGCATTAAAAGACCAGGATAATAATATTACCGGTTATATTGCTGTTAACCGCGATATAACAGCAAAAATCAGGGCGCAGGAGGCCATACGCCTGAATGAACTGAAGTTTAAATCCATCCTGCAGAATTTAATGGATGTGGTGTTTGTGCTGGACAGGCAGGGATTGATAAAATACGTTACGCCTTCTGTAATGGCGGTACTGGGTTACAGCGAAGAAGAATTGTCCGGGCTTTCTGCTTTTGATTTTATTCACCCCGAAGATTTTCAGCGCACGGTTAAATTGTTTGATGAGCTGCTGGCCAATCCGGATGCAGTTGTCATCAGTGATATAAGGCTAAAAAATAAGCAGGGTATTTTTAGCTGGGCGGAAGCAAAGGGCATCAATAAATTTGCCGACAGTGTAATAGAAGGGGTAATCATCAGCCTGCACGATATTTCGGACAGAAAACAATCAGAGCAGCAGCTGCAGGCTTATTCCGGTCATATCACCAATATTCTGAACAGTATCACAGATGGATTTATAGCATTGGATCACCAGTATAATATTTTGTGGTGGAACCCTATTGCAGAGCAGCTGACAGGCGTAAAGGATGCAGAAGTGCTGAGCAAAAATTTATGGGAATCCTTTCCTGATTTAAAGAACATAAAGCACCTTGGCCGTTACCAGAAAGCCATTGCAGCAAAAAAGGCATTTTCTTTTGAGCTGTACATCCCCAAACTGAAAGTCTATTTTGAAATAAATGGCTACCCTTCGCAACAGGGCTTGTTTATTTATTTCAAGGATACCACCCACCGTAAAAACCAGCAGATGCTGCTGTCGCTTGAAAAGGAAGTGCTGGAATTGAATATCAATACGGACAGTTCTTTAAAAAACACGATTGATTATTTCCTGACGGGGATGGAAAAATTCAATACGGGATTACTTTGTTCTGTGATTTTGCTGGATGAAGATGCAAAAACAATGCGTCACTTGTCTGCCCCCAGCTTGCCGGCAGGATGGATAAAGAAAATTAACGGACTGGAAGTGGGCCCCAGTACGGGCTCCTGCGGTACTGCTATTTTTGAGCGCAGGACAGTTATTGTATCAGACGTACAGGAAGACCCGCTCTGGGCAGACTACAAACAACTGGCAGCCAAATTTAAGCTGGGCGCCTGCTGGTCTTTCCCTATTGTTACTTCCTCCAATAAAGTGTTGGGGTCTTTTGCCGGCTATTACCACGAAAAGCAGACGCCCTCGGAAGAACAGGTAGAGTTGTTTAAAAGGGTGGCCACTTTAATGGGCGTTATTATTGAGAATAAGCAGGCAGAACAAAAAGTTAATATCAGCAATGAGCGCTATACGCTGGCCACCAGGGCCACCAATGATGCGGTATGGGACTGGGATATAAAAAACAAGCGGCTGTACTGGGGCGAAAGCTTCTACTCCATCTTCGGGTATACGCCTGGCACGCATCCCGGCAAGCACGGTTTCTGGGAGAGTAAACTGCATCCGGCGGACAAAGAGAAAACGAAAAAACTGTACATCAATGCCATCAAAAATAAGGAGAGAGGTGTGGTATATTCAGAATACCGGTTTCAGCGGGCAGATGGCAAATACGTGCTGGTGGCAGACCGTTCTTTTATTGTGTGGGACAAGGAGAGCAGCGCAGTAAGGTTTGTAGGTGCTATGCAGGATATTACAGACCGTAGAAAACTGGAAGGCCAGTTGCTTACTGAAGAAATCAACAAGCAAAAAATGATTGCGCAGGCGGTGGTAGATGCGCAGGAAAAAGAAAGGGCAGAGATAGGCAAGGAACTGCACGACAATGTAAACCAGATTCTCTCCACTGCCAAGCTGTACCTTGAACTGGCAAAAACAGATACGGTGCAGAAAGACGCATTGATTAAAAGAAGTGCCGACAGCATTTTCAATGCCATCAATGAAATCAGGCATATTTCAAAAGCGCTGGTGCCACCCAGTGTAAAAGACCTTGGTTTAATTGAGTCTATCAACGACCTGGTAGAATCACTGCGTATGACCAATGCGCTGCAGGTGCAGTTTACCCATAACGGCGATTTTGACAATATCATCAACGATAAGCAGAAGCTGATGCTGTTCCGTATTATACAGGAGCAGGTAAGCAATGTGCTGAAACATGCGGCCGCTTCGCGCATTATCATTGATTTGAAAATGAGCGGTAAACTGATAAACCTGTCTATTATTGACAATGGCAAAGGCTTTGAGCTGGAGAAAGTAAAATTTAAAAAAGGAGTGGGTCTTTCAAACATAGAAAGCAGGGCACATCTTTTTAATGGCGAAGTTATTATTACCGCAGCGCCCGGCAAGGGCTGCAAACTATTTATTCAGGTACCTATTCATAACACTTAAATTACGGAGTATGGCAAAGATTACTATTTTAATTGCAGACGATCACAAGCTGATCCGGGAAACGTGGACCTACATTCTTAACAGTGATGAGCGTTTTGAAGTAGTAGCCGAATGCGGAGACGCCGAACAGGCGGTGGAGCTGGCAAAAGAATTAACACCTGATATTGTTTTAATGGATATCAACATGGCGCCTTTTAATGGTTTCGAAGCCACCGAGAAAATCCGCAAAGTGTCGCCCGAATCAAAAATTATTGGTGTCTCCATGCACTCGCAGCCAGCCTATGCAAAAAAGATGCTGCAGGTAGGCGCAAGGGGCTATGTCACCAAAAACTCTTCAAAAGAAGAAATGTTTACGGCCATATCTGAAGTTTTCAGGGGCAATAAGTACGTGTGCGATGAGATTAAGACCATTATTTCTGATCAGTTGCTGGAAGACAACCAGGATGTGCCCAGTATTAACTCACTGACAGAAAGAGAAATGCAGATCATCCACCATATCCGCGAGGGGCATTCTTCCAAAGAAATTGCCACGCAGCTGGATATTTCGCTGAAAACAGTGGAAGTGCACCGGCACAATATTCTTAAGAAGCTGAAACTTAAAAATTCCGCCTCATTGGTGAACTTTATCAACAGCTCTGCGGGGTATGTGTAGCAGGTAGTTTGCAATGTCTTTAGCCCGAATGGTTTATAAAAGGCTGGTATAAATGCGGACAGTTGTTCTGTGCGCCTTTATAACGGCCTTTGCCTTGGGCGGAATTATGCAAAATCCTTGCAAAAAACACCGGTAAGAATGCCGAAAGGTTTTTTATCTGGTAAACTCGGCTTACTTTTGCGCCTCATTTCCTACCATGAGTGATGCTATTAAACATGAATGCGGCCTGGCCCTCATTCGTTTGCGTAAGCCCCTTCCATATTACCAGCAAAAATATGGCTCTGTTTTGTACGGCCTTAACAAGCTTTACCTGCTGATGGAAAAGCAGCACAACCGCGGCCAGGATGGAGCAGGTATAGCGGCCGTTAAGCTCAATGTAGAGCCCGGCTACCCTTTTTTGCACCGCATGCGCAGTATTGCCCCACAGCCTATTGCAGATCTTTTCAGGCAGGTGTCTGAAGAAATACTTGACCTGGAAAAATACCAGCCGGATATCAGGAAACACCCGGGCCTGCTGAAAGGCCATGTAAAATTTTTGGGTGAGCTCTTACTGGGGCATTTGAGGTACGGTACCCAGGGTAAAAACAATGCAGACTTTTGTCATCCCTTCATAAAAAGAAATACCATTCCCGTGCGAAATCTTGCCCTCGCCGGGAATTTTAATTTAGTAAATACAGAAGAGCTTTTTTCACTGGTAAATATCGATCCGGGTGAATTTCAGCGCCAGAGTGATTTGGCCGCAATGATGGAAGTGGTACACCATTTCATGGTAAAAGAAGACGAACAGGATCCAGGCCACCTGGACATTATCAACGTACTGAAAAAAGCCACCAAACTCTTTGATGGCGGGTATCATATAGGCGGTCTTATTGGCAATGGCGATGCGTTTGTAATGCGCGATGAACATGGCATACGCCCCTCTTACTACTATATCAATGAAGATGTAATAGTGGCGGCGTCTGAAAGAGCGGCCATACGTACCACGTTTAATGTGGGCGAAAATGAAGTGCAGGAACTGATGCCGGGCCAGGCATTGATTATACGTGCCAATGGCAATTACAGCATTGAGCAGATACTGGAACCAAAAGAAAGAAGAGCCTGCAGTTTTGAACGCATTTATTTTTCGCGCGGCAACGATGAGAAAATTTACCGTGAACGCAATATGCTGGGACAAAACCTCAGCGATGCAGTGCTCAACGCCATTAACCACGACCTGAAGAATACCATTTTTTCTTTTATTCCCAATACGGCTGAGGTAGCTTTCTATGGCTTGCAGAAAGGCATGGAAGAATATATGAACAAGGTAAAAGTGCAGCGCATACTGTCCTGGGGTAAAAACTACGATGACGAGAAGTTGTCAGAAATGATTAACCGGCGCATCCGCGTAGAGAAAATTGCCATCAAGGATGTAAAAATGCGCACTTTCATAACAGAAGATTCTAACCGGAATGAAATGGTGCAGCACGTGTACGATATTACCTACGGTACCCTTCGTAAGGACGAAGACACCCTGGTAGTGATTGATGATTCCATTGTAAGGGGTACTACGCTCAAGGAAAGCATTGTACGTATGCTGAGCAGGCTGGGGCCTAAAAAAATCATTATTGTTTCATCGGCGCCCCAGATACGTTACCCGGACTGTTATGGCATTGATATGAGCAAGCTGGGCGATTTCATAGCCTTCCGCGCCGCCATGGAACTGCTGAAAGAACATGATAAAGAAGACCTGCTGCAGGAACTGTATGAACGTTGCCTGGAACTGTCAAGAACCGGCCAGCTGCATACAGAAAACGTAGTGCGCCAGGTGTACAAGCCTTTTACTACGGAAGAAATCTCCAATAAGATAGCCGAACTGATAACACCTGAGGGGTTAACCATACCTGTACAGGTAATCTATCAAACCATAGAATCGCTGCACAGCGCGTGTCCTACCAATACGGGCGACTGGTATTTTACAGGAAATTATCCAACGCCGGGGGGTAACCGTGTAGTGAACAAGGCTTTTATAAATTATGTAGAAAAGAAAAATGTGAGGGGTTACTAAAAATAGCTGCAAAACTGTCCCGTTTTGGGAAAACAAACTGTAAATTCGACTAACCGTTTTTAAACTGATTTTCCTTTTTGCAAAAACCAAATAAAACAGGCCTGTTTTATATTTCTACGGCAACCATGAATGCAAAGGCAAACCTGGCAGCTGTTAACCCTGCAGATTGTTAGCCATGAAAACATTGCTGTTGATACGTCACGCTAAGAGCAGCTGGGATGATGCCGGTATGACCGATTTTGACCGGCCCCTCAACGCCCGTGGTCTAAGAGACGCTGATGCCATGGCGCTGCGTTTGTACGAACGCGTGCCGATCATTGATGCATTTATCAGCAGCCCGGCATTGAGGGCGAAAACAACGGCAGAAAAATTTATGGCAACCTTTCATGCACCAAAAGAGCGGTTGCTCACCCAACAGGGCTTCTACCTGGCACCCCCAGCTTTTTTTACCAGTTTCATCAGTACTGCAGATGACCGCCTGAACAGCATTGCCCTCTTTGCACATAATCCCGGTATTACTGATTATGCCAACACACTTACCACAGCCATAAGAACAGATAATATGCCCACCTGCGCCATTTTTGCGGTGTCGGCGGAGATTGATAGCTGGAAAGATTTTGCCACAGCCGCTAAAGCATTTCTTTTTTACGATTACCCCAAGCTGCATGGCTAATTACCGCTCTTACACTCAGTTACCAATTCATTTATATGGAGGTTTATACCTTCTGATGTTTTGCATCCAGTATTGCTGCCAGTTTGCTGATGGCGTCACCTGCGCTCTTATCATTACCGTATAGTAACAGGTCCGGTACCTGCAACAACACTGCCTTTTCAAGCAACTGCGGCAAATGCAAATCCTGCTGTTCGCAGGCGCACACATAACCTTGCTGTGAGAGCCAGTTGGCCAGGTATTCCTGCTCACCCTGTCCCGGCGTGGCTACCACAATACATTTCTTGCCCAATGGCAGCACATCCATCAGCGTGCTGTAACCAGCGCGGCTCACTATAATGGCGGAGGCGTTGATCACCCGCTGTAATTGCTGGCCCGGGAGATAATTGTAAACTGTCAATCCTTCCTGTGCAGGGATGGAGGTTGTAGCAGACGGCAGCCCTCTTACCAATATTGCCGGATGGGTAAGTTGATTCAGTTGCTGCAACAGTATGTTCTCTAAAATGGTTCGCTGCGGTTCCGGTCCGGAAAGCAGTAACAACAATGGGTTGGTGACCGGTATCGGATCTTTTTTTATAGCAGACAGCAAACCGGTATACAACACAGGGATGGCAGGTTTTACTGCTGGATGAGAAAGTACTCCCGCCAGGTGTATTTCAGTGGCAGCATCGGGTACCCAGCAATAATCAAACTGGTTGATAAAATGATAGTTAATCCGCTGCGCTATCTTGTCAGCAAATTTTCCGAGTGATGTTTTAATGCCCAGCTGGTGCGTAATAAAAATGGAGACAATGCTTTTATGCCTTAGTCCAAAACGGTTATCAGAGACAATAGCATCTAAGTGTTTCTCAGTAGCAAAGCGCTTCAGCCACTTCTTTTCTCTATTGATTGCTATCAAGATCTTAGGAATCTGAAAAAATATTTTAAAAATCGTTTTCAATTTTGTTGAACCATATTTTATGCTATACCCTTTTATTTCAACAAGTTCCAACTGCGGAAACGCTGACTGCAATAGTATTTTCTGATCCCCCCCTGCGGCGATAATGACTTTAAAACCAGCCGATAAGAATTTTTGGATAAGGGGCACGCATCTTGTGGCATGACCAAGACCCCAGTCCAGCGGGGCTATTAATACAGTATAAGTGCTTCTGGAGATATGTTAAATTTTAATTTGGGGGAAATGGTAAATACTATTTTGTAAGCAAAATAGTTTAATTTAGAAACTCCAAACCATGAAAAATAAGAAACATATATTATTGTTACTAACGATGCTTGCGATACTTGTGATTAGTTGTTCCAGCGAACGCCGGGTATCAGGCAAAAGTTGTGGTTGTGGAATACACAAGGGTTATGTTGGATATTAAAATCTAATAAGACATGAAGGCTACTAACAGGGATTTGCTTGTCCTGGTGAAAGATGAATCTATGAACCAGTATCAGATTGAGTTGGAACTTGAAAAGCTCAACTCATTGTTGTTTCATCTTGAAACAGTGGAAAGCTTTTGTACCGCACATGAAGTTTTCGATATAACGAAACACAAGGTGGTCGTAAACAGGAAGAAATTAGTGAATATAATTCACCAGCGTGAGCTGAAGCCCTTCCAGTTTGTCTGTAATAAGAATTAAAATCAGTTGTTGCAGTAAAATAAATTATAAAGCCACGCATTGCGTGGCTTTTGTTTTAGGCTAATTTTTTCATAGCAGACCGCAGCTCGCTTATCACGTTTTCAATCTCTTCTTTTTTACAGGTACCTACACTTAGCCTGTACCAGCTGGAGCTGGCGGAGGCGCCAAATGCATAGAAGGGTACCACAGCCAGCTTGGCTTCATTTAAAAGATAGGCAGTTGTCTCTGCCTGCTGAATTAGCAGTTTCCCGGCTGCTGTTTTCTTACCCGTAAAATTGAACTGTACGGTAAGGTAGATTGCACCCTGCGGTGCAATGGCATCCACCGGAAATCCTTCCTGCTTCAACTGCTGCAGTCCGTTGTACAAACCATTTAAACGATCTGACAGTTCTTTCTTAAAATGGGTAAGGTAACTGTCAATATTTTCTTTCTGGTAAAGATAGGCGGCTACCGCTTTTTGTTCGGCCATGGGCGCCCATGAACCCAGGTGGGTCATAAAGGATTTCATTTTATCAATGATCTCAACAGGCCCCGCAGACCAACCTACTCTTACGCCGGTAGCAGCAAATACTTTGCTGATAGCATCATTAAAAATAGTGTAAGGCCGCATGGCGGGGTTCAGAGATACCGGGTTGTAATGAACTATTTCTCCAAAAGTAATCAGTGAGTACATCTGGTCGTACATCACATATAATTTCTTTTCATGGTTACCCCGCCGGCTATTCTCTGCTACCACCAAATCGCAGATGGCCTGCAGATCTTCGCGGGTAAAAGTAGTACCCGTAGGATTCTGCGGAGAGCACAGGGCCAGCAGGGTGGCACCCGCTATGTGTGGACGCAGCTGATCTACTGTAGGCATGAAATTGTTTTCCTTCTCAGCTTCCACCACAATATGTTCTGCTCCCACAAAATGCGCATAATGATTATTGTTCCAGGAAGGCACTGCGTAAATAACCTTGTCACCTGCATCGCAGATAGCGCGGAACAATGAATAAATCAACGGGCGGCCACCACCTGCCACTAATATTTCAGCCGGTTTGTACTCCAGTCCCTGCCTTTCTTTTATAAAATGACTCAGCGCTTCCCTTAAATCAAGATTGCCTTCTGCTGCGGGGTAATTGGTGAAATGCTTCCGATAGGCATCCACAATGGCATCTTCCAGTTCTTTTGGAATAGGAAACACCGCAGGGTCAAAATCGCCCACAGTAAAATTATAAATCTTCTCTCCCTGGCGTATTTTATCCCTTATTTCTCCCCCCAGTTTTACGATTTCTGAACCAATCAATGTGGCAGAAAGTTGCGAAAGTGTAAGCTGCTCCATATTTATATACTTGCGTGTAAAAATACTGCATACCCCAATTATTGGCTGATAGTCAAGACTTTTTATTTTTGGCCAGCGCTGTTTTGATGGTCCCGTGGCTGTTTGGAAAAAATTAACAGACAGGTATGGGGAATTTGTCTTACCTTTATTAAAGTTTAAACATTAAAATATTTGAAATGAAAAAAATTGCCCTTTTTTCTGCTGTTGCCGGAGCACTTGTGCTGACCTCCGCTTTTACTATGTTAGACAATGACAATAAGCCAGTTTTAACAAAAACAGCTACTACTTCTCCTGCACAGGCACCCGCCAAATGGGTATTGGATAAAGCCCATACCAATGTAAGGTTCTCCGTAGCTCACCTGGTAGTTTCTGATGTAGATGGAAGCTTTAAGTCTTTTGATGGCAGCATGACAAGTGCAAAACCAGACTTTACTGATGCGGTTATCGGATTTACCGCAGATGTAAATTCTATTAATACAGACAATGAAATGAGGGATAAACACCTGCAGTCTGATGATTTTTTAAACGCTGCAAAATTTCCGCAGATAAAATTTGCGAGTAAGTCTTTG
>JANPGT010000674.1:0-2170 GCA_031424135.1 Chitinophagaceae bacterium | reverse complement strand
CAGGAACCATTCGTACATATTTGGATTAGCAGTAAAACTGGTTTGCACACCATTTACATTCACCGTGCGGGTAATATGGCCTGTATCGTACGCATTTACCCAGGCACCGGCGTGATTACCTGTCTGGTAGTACGTAAACTTTGCAGCAGGCGAGAGCGGGCAACTGATGGCCAGTTGCTCATAATGCTGCGAGGTTGCAACACTCACTACACCATCATCCATGCTGTGAAATGCCCATACCGGCAAATGGTGGGTGCCTATATTATTGCAAAAACCGGCATCACTTCCCTGTCCTGTACCACAAACCGGTGCCGCTGCGGCAATACCCGCATTAAATGAGGGATCCCATGTGTCTGTGATATTGGCCCAAACACCACCACCACCAAGGCTTAGCCCGGTGAGGTAGATTCTATTGGGATCAATCTGCAGATTCGCTTTTGCATATTTAATCATTTCATTGGCGTAATAGCCAGGCCAGTAACCATAAGATGCACTTAATTGGGGAGACAGTACTACAAAAGAAGAAGTCTGCCCGCCTACAGTAAATTTCATGGTGGCTCCCTGGGAGCACAGCAGCGGAATACCATTATTGGCAACGGAATAAATTTGACTGGCACCATTACCACGCTCTCCAATGCCATGCAAAAAGATAATTAATGGATGTAATTGCGTGCCATAGTCTTTGGGTTTGAATTCAAGAAAGCCGATACGGCCATCCGGCGAATTGGCGTTGGGAATCTGCTTGGCTACCTGCTGCGAAAATGCAGCCAGGAAAACGAACTGTAAACACAGAGCAAGCTGCAGGATTTTTAAAGTTGTTCTCATAGAATGTCGGGTGTTTGGATATTGAATAATTATTAAAACGATTCCGGCTGACACAAACAATGTCAGTAAATATGCCATCCCTTACCTGGGACAAAAACGGTCTATGGCAATAGAAAAAATACTATTGCATTACAGTTCTGCCATATGGCCGGCAAATCGCTAAATAAATAATTTTAAATTCTAAGTGAGAACCTGTAGCAGAAAAAAAATAGCAGCATCGGTTTTCATCAGAATATTGGTATGCGGTATAAACCAACAACTGTACCAAAAAGAAGAAATAATAATGCCACAGGATTGACAAAAATCAACATATTTCCAACTGCCTCTTATTATAGCGTAATCATACCCGTGAGTAAGTACCAACTACAGTAAAACAGCAGAAAACTACGATGTATAAACTACGTAAAAAAAACGCTGTAACACAGTATTATTTATACAAACCGGCAGTGGCCGGAGATGATTCTGCGGTGCTTCCTGTACAGCAATACAACCCGGGTGTACCTTCAAAAAAAACAGGTATTGTTATGAAACAATACCTGTTTGAAAAATTAAACTGTCATCTCTTACTGCATTTTTATAAATTTTAATGTGCCACCAGTTGTACCATTACTGTTGCGTATATCAACAATGTACAGGCCTGGTTTTAATGCTGCAGCATTTTTCAGCGCAAAAACATTCTTACCGGCAATTACATTCCATATATATTTCGTCTGTAAAACGCCACTGGCATTGTATACACTAATTGTTTTACTGTTATTATCAGCACTGGTAAACTCAATAACCGCATTGGAACGTACCGGGTTGGGGTACAGGCTGATTTTACTTTCATTCAATGGCAATGCTGCAGCAGCTGCAGCATTCTTCATACGTTGCAGCGCGGCAATAAACTGTTCTGCATCAGCGGCTGCCTGTGCATTGTTAATCCTTGCGCCAGTACCCGGGCAACTCCATTGCATATCCATAGTTCCAACAGGATAAATCGCAAAAGCAGTAGTAACCGGCCCGCCCAGTACAGGTGTGAAAGAGAACCAGTTCCATCCACCATCATATTTCCGGGTTAATGCAGCATCTGCATATAAAATACTTCCATTGGATACGCCTGTTCCATAGACGGGTATTCTGTCATTTGCTGATGCATCATCACAAGCCTGGTAAGGACCTCCTGCTATTTTAATATATCCCAGGAGTGTAGAAGGGTTGCCCGCGGTCTGCGTTGTTGGTGAAGGCGGCAGCAGTGTGATGGTTTTGGTGGCATATCCCAATGCACCTTCGTTGTCTTTTACCTGGAGCGAAAATATATACGTGCCGGGCACCAGGTTGCTCATGGTAGGGGTAGGCGAAAAAA
>JANPGT010000673.1:0-2988 GCA_031424135.1 Chitinophagaceae bacterium | reverse complement strand
GGCAATTGTTATAAATGCGGTGCTGCCCTGAGTCTTTCTCCCAAGGAAAAATGGCATTATGAGGCGGCCAATGTATACAACTGCCCGCTGCACCCGGATGTTACCAGCGAAAAGCCCGGCAAATGCCCTAAATGTGGTTCCGTGATGGGTCTTTCGCTTAAAGAAAAAATGAAAATGGAGGTGATGAAAACCTATACCTGCCCCATGCATCCTGATGAAGCCAGTGACAAGCCCGGTAAATGTCCTAAATGTGGAATGGAATTGAAAAAAACAGCTAAAACTGTGCAGGGTTATTCCTGTCCGGACCATCCTGAAATTACCAGTAATAAGCCTGGCACCTGTTCCAAATGAGGCAAGGAGTTGATGCCCGGTCAATCATTAAAGGAAAAGATGAAAATGGAGGTAATGAAAACATACACCTGCCCGATGCACCCTGATGTGACCAGCGATAAACCAGGCAAGTGCCCCAAATGCGGAATGGAAATGAAAGAAAAGAAAAAAGACGGTAAAAGCTAGTCCAGTTTCATTTGTTGTTATCGTCAAATCAAAACCTAAATAAAGGGTATGGTTCAACAATTAATCACACTGGCCTTGCGCAACAGGTTTGTCGTGCTGCTGATAGCCGGCGGCCTGTTTGCGTATGGCATTTATTCCATCAAAAAAAATCCCATTGACGCCATCCCTGATTTGAGTGAAAACCAGGTAATTGTTTTTACCGAATGGATGGGCCGGAGTCCGCAGGTGATGGAAGACCAGGTGACTTATCCGCTGGTCAGCAACCTGCAGGGTATTCCAAAAATCAAAAACATCCGCGGTACTTCCATGTTCGGGATGAGTTTTGTGTATGTGATTTTTGAGGACAATGTAGACATCTACTGGGCAAGAACCCGGGTGCTGGAGAGATTGAACTATGCGCAGCGGTTGCTGCCGCAGGGTATCACACCTACACTTGGGCCGGATGGCACCGGGGTGGGACATATTTTCTGGTACCACCTTGATGCGCCCAAAATGGATCTGGGCGAGCAGCGTGCTTTACAGGATTGGTATGTAAAGTTTGCATTGCAAACCGTGCCGGGGGTGGCCGAAGTAGCTTCATTTGGTGGTTTTGAAAAACAGTACCAATTGATTGTAGACCCGGTGAAACTCCAGTTTTACAATGTTTCGCTGATGGATGTGATGAACAAAGTCAAAGCCAATAACAATGATGTGGGAGGCAGAAAATTTGAAATGGCCAACATGGCCTATATCATCCGGGGACTCGGGTATATTAAAAGCAAGGAAGATGTGGAGAATATTGCTTTAAGTAATTACAACGGTATACCTGTACGGGTTAAAGATATTGGTTCCGTACAAATGGGAGGCGATCTGCGCCTTGGCATATTTGATATGGATGGAAAAGGCGAAGTGGTAGGTGGTATCGTGGTGATGCGGTATGGAGAGAACGCAAATAAAGTAATTGCAGCGGTAAAGGATAAAATGAAAGAGGTGGAAAAAGGATTGCCGGAGGGCGTCAGTTTTAAAACCTCTTATGACAGGAGTACGCTTATACAGGAGGCCATTGAATCAGTAAAGGGTACCCTGGTGGAAGAGATGGTGACCGTTTCCATCATTGTGCTGCTTTTTCTTTTTCACTGGCGCAGTGCCCTTATTATCCTTATTCAGCTGCCCATTTCAGTTGCCGGCGGTTTTATCTTCCTTCAAATGTTTGGCATCTCCTCCAATATCATGTCGTTAACCGGTATTGCCCTGGCAATAGGGGTGGTGGTGGATGATGGTATCGTAATGGTGGAAAATGCTTACCGCCATGTCAGTGAAGCACAAACGAAAAAAGCAACCTCATCCAACAATGTATAATCATGGCAAATTGGTTTAAAAGAAATAAGGATCCCTTAACATCAGCTGAGTGGATGCAGATCATTGAACAATCTTCCAAACAGGTGGGTCCGGGCGTGTTCTATTCCACCATCATCGTGGTGACTTCTTTCCTGCCTGTTTTTCTGTTAACCGGCATGGAAGGAAAATTATTCAGTCCACTGGCCTGGACAAAAACATTTATCCTGCTGATAGATGCTTTCCTGGCTATTACCTTAACCCCCGTGTTAATTTCTTTTTTATTGAAAGGGCGATTGAAACCTGAAAGCGCCAACCCGGTGACCAGAAGCCTGGAGCGTATATACACCCCTATTTTGAAATGGTGCCTGCGCTGGCGTAAAACAACCATCGGCATTAATCTTATTGCTTTAACTGTGGGGATTATTATGACCACCCGCCTGGGCTCAGAATTTATGCCACCGCTGGATGAAGGGTCACTGCTGTTCATGCCTGTCACCCTGCCCGATGTATCGAATTCGGAAGCAAAAAGGTTATTGCAGGTACAGGATAAAATTATCAGTACCGTTCCTGAAGTAGCCCATGTATTGGGCAAAGCTGGGAGGGCCAATACCGCCACCGATAATTCGCCGGTGAGTATGATTGAAACCATCATCATGCTGAAACCTACCGATCAATGGCGGAAAGGAATGACCAAGGATGGTATCATCAATGAACTCAATGGTAAACTGCAGATACCGGGCATCACCAATGGATGGACACAACCTATTATTAACCGTATCAACATGCTATCTACCGGCATCCGTACGGATGTAGGATTGAAAGTGTACGGACAAAACCTGGACAGCATTTATGCTTTCGCGCAAACGATTAAAAAACAGCTGGAAGGTATTGATGGAGTAAAGGATTTGTATGTAGAGCCCATTACCGGGGGTAAATACATAGATATCACCGTGAAAAGAAATGAAACAGGAAGGTATGGCCTGAGTGTGGACGATGTTAACACCGTTATTGAAAGTGCGCTGGGTGGCATGAAACTTACCACCACCATTGAAGGCCGTCAGCGGTTTTCCGTCAATGCCCGCTACGGACAGGATTTCCGGAACAACCTGCAGGCACTAAAAAGGTTGCAGGTACAGACCATGAACTTTGGCCCTG
>JANPGT010000672.1:0-6106 GCA_031424135.1 Chitinophagaceae bacterium | reverse complement strand
TTTCATAGCTCATGGCAAATACGGTACAGGGTTCCAGGGTTTCTACCACGTATTCAGAGGGCTGCTGCGAAAGGAATGAAACAGAAGAACACACCAGGTCCTGTTCACGGGCAAGCTGGGTAACAATTTCGTATTTGTTTTTGTAAAAAAATTTCCTGACCAGGCCGGTGCGGATGATGTAAAGATATTGCTCTACCTGGCCTTTTTGGGTTAACACCTGTTTTTTATCAAACTGGAAAATCTCTACCAACGCAGCAATTTTCTCAAATTCCTCCAGCGTTACGTTGGCAAACTGCTTTATGTATCCATAGAGATTTTGCATAGTGAGTGCTAAGCTATTTACGCGAAATGCCTTACGGGGTTTACTAAAGTTAAAAAAAAATACGTTAGCAGCAAGGGAAGCATTTAAATACCCGTGTGCCGGGGTGTAAAAATAACAAGGCAACAAATATTGTAATGTAAGAGGATTAGATATTATAGTGTAGTATTTCAACTACAAATATCCCCCCTAACCGGACCGGCAAAAGGAGCTGTATCATCAAAAAAAGGAAAACCGGCCTGGCCCGCCCACCCTGCCGAACTGCAAAGCCGGGCTTGGAAAATCCTTCAAATTATGTAGGTTTGCCAATTACTTAAATCAAATACTTAACTATGGCGCAAAAGATTAAAGTAGCCAACCCGGTAGTAGAGCTGGACGGCGACGAAATGACAAGAATTATCTGGAAATTCATCAAAGACAAACTGATACTTCCTTACCTGGACCTGGACATTAAATACTATGACCTGGGCATGGAATACCGCGATACCACTGACGACAAAGTAACCGTAGACGCGGCCAATGCCATCAAGCAATACGGCGTAGGGATTAAATGCGCCACCATTACCCCCGATGAAGCAAGGGTGAAAGAATTCAGCCTGAAACAAATGTGGAAAAGCCCCAATGGCACTATCCGCAATATCCTTGACGGTACCGTTTTCCGTGAGCCCATTGTTATTAAAAACATACCCCGCCTGGTAACCAACTGGACGGCCCCCATTATTGTTGGCCGTCACGCTTTCGGCGACCAGTATCGCGCAACCGATACCGTTATTAAAGGAAAGGGTAAATTAACCATGACCTTTACACCCGAAGGCGGTGGAGAACCCCAGGTGTTTGAAGTGTTTAACTTCAAAGGCGATGGCGTTGCCATGAGCATGTATAATACTGACGAAAGCATCATCGGCTTTGCACGCAGCTGCTTCAATATGGCACTCAGCAAAAAATGGCCCCTGTATCTTTCTACCAAAAACACCATCCTTAAAAAATATGATGGCCGTTTTAAAGACATTTTCCAGGATATTTTTGAGAAAGAATTTAAGACCGCTTTTGACGCAGCCGGCATTGTGTACGAGCACCGACTGATTGATGACATGGTGGCCAGTGCCTTAAAATGGCATGGTAATTTTGTATGGGCCTGTAAAAACTACGACGGTGATGTACAGAGCGATACCGTGGCACAGGGCTTTGGCAGCCTGGGTTTAATGACTTCTGTACTGGTTACACCCGACGGCAAAACCATGGAAGCAGAAGCTGCCCACGGTACGGTTACCCGCCACTACCGCGATCACCAGGCAGGCAAACCTACTTCTACCAACCCCATTGCCTCTATTTTTGCATGGACGCGTGGACTGGCTTTCCGTGGCAAACTGGACGGCAACCAGCCGCTGATTGATTTTGCCAACGCACTGGAAGCTGTTTGTATTGAAACGGTGGAAGAAGGCAAGATGACCAAAGACCTGGCTGTTTGCGTACATGGCAATAAAGTAAAACATGGAGAACACTTCCTGTATACAGAAGAATTCCTGGAAGCCATTGACCAGAATTTGCAGAAGAAACTAAAATAGCTGAATGGAGATCAGTTGACTGGTTGATTTGCAGACCAGTAGTTTTTAGCTGAGTCGTTAACGTTTAAAAAATGATAGGTTGACCATCGCCGGTCAACCTATCATTTTTTAACAACTATGAATACCAAACAACATATCCCGCTCACCAACGAGCCAGTCAACTGATCTCCAATCAACCCTTCTTTACCTTTCCTGCATTCAGATCCTTCCCGGGCTTCATGCGGCCGGTTTCTTTCAATTGCTGGTGAATGATCCATTCTATCTGCCCGTTTACACTGCGAAAATCATCTGAGGCCCATTTTTCCAGCAGCTTATACACGTCTTCGTCTATCCTTAATACAAAACTTTTTTTATCTGCCATCCGCAACGGCTTTAAATGTCCGCCCGGATGAAACATCCGTCCGGACGGGATGATTGATTTACTGGTAAAGCGTGCCTGTATTCAGTACAGGCGTAGCCGCTTTCTCACCGCACAAAACGACCATCAGGTTGCTTACCATAGCAGCCTTTCTTTCTTCATCCAGGTGCACTATCTGTTTCTTCGACAGCATTTCCAGTGCCAGTTCTACCATGCCTACCGCACCTTCCACAATCTTGAAACGGGCGGCTACAATAGCAGTGGCCTGCTGGCGCTGCAGCATAGCTCCGGCAATTTCAGGCGCATAGGCAAGGTGGCTGATACGGGCTTCCTTGATAAGGATACCTGCAGGTGCCAGTCTTTCCATCAGTTCCATTTCCAGCATCTCGTTTACCTTTTCGCCACCATCCCTCAGTGTTATCTCTGCCTTCTCATCTTCCATCTGGTCGTAAGGGCAACTGGTAGCCAGGTGACGTACCGCTGCTTCGCTCTGTATGCCTACATACTGCTGAAAATCGGCCACTTCAAAAGAGGCTTTGTAGGTATCCTTTACCTGCCATACAATCACTGCGGCTATCTCTATGGGGTTACCCATTTTATCATTTACTTTCAGCTGCTGCCCGTTCAAATTCTGCGAGCGCAATGTAATACGGTAGCTTGAATAAAAAGGATTTACCCATAACAGGCCATTGTCTTTTACCGTACCTACATACTTTCCAAAAAAAGTACATACCCTGGCATGATTGGGGTTTACTACCATGATGCCTTTAAACTGGAACACCGACAGCAGCACCAGCAGCGCCGCCAGTATAATCAGTGAAGGCGTAGCCGCATCACCTTTGCCAACCCCCATTGCAAAACATGCAATAGCGCCCACAAAACTGCCGATGGCCAATACCAATGCCAGGTAACCCGACATTGCTTTTAATTCTTTTTCCATTTTCGATAAAATTTAAAATGATATTAATTTGATATCAAATGTATACCAGTGCGGCGGAATTTCAAAATAATCCGCACGGCTGTGAGATAAAAGGATAAAACAGGGGAAGAGGGGCCGTAAAGGCGCATGAATGGCAGGCAAAGAGGTTAAAGGAGAAAGGGAGTAGCGTATATCCCGCGCAGAGCCAGCAGCGAAAAAGAGAAAATTTGGCAACGGGCAATCCCAGCTGCTTTTTGGCAACGCATTGTCTTAGACATCCGTTTGCCGCGCGTAAGCAAATCAGACCCTTACATCAGACATTTTCACTACAGAAAATCCCTCCAGAGTCCTATTTTTATGCAAAGACGAAGGCATTATGAAACAAACCGGATTGAGTATTTTTTTCTGCTGCCTGCTGGCAATGGCAAGAGCGGGTAATGCAGACACCATTATTGTGTACAGCAGCGCCATGCAAAAAGGGGTTAAATGCGTGGTAATTACGCCCAATAACTATAAGAAATCTGCAAAGCCGTTTCCGGTATTGTACCTGCTGCACGGCTATGCCGGCAATTACGCCCGCTGGCTTACCGTAGCACCACAATTAAAAAGCAAAGCAGACGAAATGCAGTTTATTATTGTTTGTCCGGATGCTGGTTATGGCAGCTGGTATGTAGACAGCCCCTCCGACTCCGCTATACGGTATGAAACATTTACAGCCACCGAACTGGTAAACCATATAGACAGTGGCTACAAAACGCACAGAGACAGGGCGCACCGCGCTATTACCGGCTTAAGCATGGGCGGGCATGGCGGGCTCTACCTGGCCATCCGCCATAAAGAGATATTTGGCGCGGCAGGGTCCATCAGCGGACTGGTGGATCTTAGTTTTTTCCCGAAGGGCATGAATTTTAAATCACTCTTTGGCGACAGCACAGTGTATACAGAGAACCTGCAAAAAAATTCTGTCATCAACGTAGTAGATGGGCTGAAAAACCGGGAGCTGAAACTGATCATTGATTGCGGCATCTATGATTTCCTGATTGTGCCCAACCGCAACCTGCACCAGAAATTACTGAAGCTGCGCATTGAACACGATTACGCAGAAAGACCGGGCATACACAATGCGGTGTACTGGAAAAACAGCATCGATTACCAGCTGCTGTTCTTTAAGAAATTCTTTGAGGAGGCTAAGAGTGAAAAGAGAAAAGAAGAATGAGCGTGCTGGTGAAAGTAGTTGTTGGTGAAAACACCAACAACGGCGGCACAGATGATGTGTTTGTACCCTGTTGCTTTAAACTAAGCAGCTGCTGTTATTGATCCGGATTACTGGCTTGGAAGGAATTACTGCCAGTGCGTGCGCATCTATTTCATCCTGTTGAAAAATCCATTGACAACAATATTGCTCCGGGAACTCTTTTTCCCTATTAGCCCTGTGCGAAAAAAATCCTCTCCTTCTCCTTTAACCTCCTGGCCCTTAGCTCAGCAAATTACTCCCCGTTTCAATCTTGGCCACATGGGCTTTCAATACCTTATTCATACTTTTTTTGTACGCCACCGTAGTTTCCGATACCAGGGCCTCAATTGCATCTTCTTTTACCAGGTTGATGGTGCAGCCACCAAAGCCGCCGCCCATCATGCGGGCCCCCAACACGGCGGGATTGTCCTGCACATGCGTTACCAGGAAATCAAGTTCGGGACAGCTTACTTCATATAGCTTGCTCAGACCATGGTGCGACTGGTACATTCTTGCGCCAAAAGCAGGTATATCGCCCTGTTCAAGGTCTTTGCAGGCAGCCAGCAGGCGGTTATTTTCTTCAACCACATATTTACAGCGCTGGTAGATCAGCAGGTCTTCATTCAGCACGTGTTTATCAAGCATTTCAATGGTTGCATCCCGCAGGCTCTTTACTTCAGGTACATGACGCTGTATCCAGGCCACCCCGGTTTCACATTGTTTGCGCCGCACATTGTATTCAGAAGAGCCCAAAGAATGTTTCACATTGGTATCCAGCAACAGGATTTTGATGCCATCCATATTAAAAGGCACGTATTCAAATTCCAGCGAACGGCAATCCAGTTTAATAACATGGTTGTTTTTACCAAACATACTGGCAAACTGATCCATGATGCCACATTGTACCCCCACAAATTCATTTTCTGCCCGCTGCGCCAGTTTAACCAGGCTGAATTTATCCATCCCGGCAGCATACAGTTTGTTCATTGCAAGCGCTACGGCGCATTCAACTGCAGCGGAAGAAGACAGTCCGGCGCCTATGGGAATATCGCCCGTAAGTGCCGCATCAAAGCCGCTAATGGAAATACCTGCCAGTACAAACTGCTGGATAACCCCCAGGATATAATTGGGCCAGGACATGTCAGCAGATTTTGCCAGTGCCGTTACGGTGGTGGTATAATCCTCATGCATATCCACTGAATGAAGATGGATTGCATTATCTTTTCTTGGCGTAATAACAATATAAGCCGCTTTATCAATAGCGGCAGGCAACACAAAACCATCATTATAATCGGTATGCTCCCCAATCAGGTTGATCCTGCCGGGTGAGCGGGCAATCACTGAATTTTCTTTTACAAATGGTTGCAGACTGTCGGGCACCCTGTACTGCTTCTGAAGAGAATCGTTTGCTGCCTGTAGTATATCTTTATTCATGATGGCCGGTGGCGCTTTTAACCGCGCCTGCATAGTTATTAATAAATTTTCATTCCCCCCATACCGGAAAGAGATAAAATAAGGTAATCTTATACACTTTTACCTGTATTGGTAAAAAAATACAACGTTTTGAAACATTTTGAATAATGCCACTACTGCCGGGCTTCCAGCAGCAGGAAGCCATAGGGGGCAACTACCAGGTATTCGTGATCAAAACCCACGTTCAGCAGTTCTTCGTTCCAGTAATTATAGAGTTGTGCCGGTGGGTTACCGTATT
>JANPGT010000671.1:0-1763 GCA_031424135.1 Chitinophagaceae bacterium | reverse complement strand
CTGCTGACTGGATTGACTACGGCAAACTGCGTCTTTCTTATGGCATAAACGGAAACAGGGATATTGGCCGGTACAATGGCCTGTCCGATTTGTCTACCGGTAAATACCAGTATGTAACAGCAGCAGGGGCTGTAGTACTGGTTTCGCAATTGTTTGTTAACAGGCTGGGCAACAAAAACCTCCGGTGGGAGAAAACAACTTCTTTCAATGCAGGACTGGATTTCTCTATTTTCAAAAGCGCTGTAAGCGGTTCAATAGACGTCTACAAAAAAACTACCCATGATTTGCTGATCCTGCGTTCGCTTCCTGACGTAACGGGTTTTTCCAATGTATGGGACAACCTGGGACAGATTGACAACAACGGCATTGAAATGACTTTAAACAGCACTAATATCAGGCATAAGAATTTTTCCTGGAGAACAACGGCTACCTTCTCCCTCAACAGAAATAAAATAGTTCATTTATATGGTAAGGTGGATGTGGTTGACCCATCTACCGGTAAGGTTACAGGGCAGGTTGAAAAGGATGACCTGGGCAACAAATGGTTTATTGGGCATGATATCGACCAGATTTGGGACCTGAAAGTACTGGGTATCTGGCAGCAGAATGAAGCCACTGAAGCTGCCAAATATGGCGTTTCGCCCGGCGATTTTAAAGTGCAGGATGTGAACGGCGATGGTAAATTCTCCAATGAAGACAGGCAGTTCCTGGGCTACCGCTCACCCCGTTTTCAATGGTCGCTGAGAAACGAATTCACCCTCTTCAAAAACATTGATTTCTCTTTCCAGGTGTATTCTATCTGGGGACAGTACAATGATTTTAACCAGGCAAAGAACAACAGCGGATTTATTGACCGCCAGAATTCTTATAATTTTCCTTACTGGACAAAAGACAATCCAAGAAACGATTATGCCAGGTTGTTCTCCAGCAATGGAAGTGCAGGCTTCGCCGTATACCGCAAAACTTCGCTTATACGTTTAAACAATATTTCGCTGGGTTACAACGTGCCAAAAGAATTGACCAGGAAGGCCAGGATTGAGAGCCTGAAAATATACGCCAGCGTAAACAATGCTGCCGTGTATTCACCAGACTGGAACTACTGGGATCCTGAATTCAGGAACAGGGACGCCAACGGAGTTATCTCTACTGCTATTCCACCGCGGTATTACACACTGGGCCTGAACCTTACTTTTTAATAACAACGATTAAATTATTTAGCATATGAAAAATTCAGTTAACCGTCTGCTGGTAATACTGCTTACAGGCAGTATTATTGCCGGTGCAAGCAGTTGCAACAAAGACAGGCTGAAACCAAAGCCGCTTTCTTTTTATGAACCGGATCTTACTTATGTGGATGCTTCCGCTATGCGGGCCGCACTGGTATCCTGCGCCAGGAACCTGCGCAATGAAATGTACGGAGATGGAAATGCTTTTGCTACAGAGTTGCTGTTTTCTGAAGTGACGGTAGAGGGTACCACAGACAAATCCGGTCCTGCACAGGATCTAAACCTGCTGATTACACCCGACGGCGCCACTTTCAACGATGCCGATCACAACAAAATTTATTATTACTGGCTGGAAGGATACAAGGGAATTAAATATGCCAATACCATTATTTCCCGTATCAATAACGCTACCTATGCCAGCGTTGCAGAAAGAAATGCCATACTGGGTGCCGCTTATTTTCACCGGGCCATGCGTTATTACCGCCTGACACAACAGTTTGGAGATGTGCCGGCAATATTCAGTGAATTAACAGCGCC
>JANPGT010000670.1:0-3672 GCA_031424135.1 Chitinophagaceae bacterium | reverse complement strand
GGAATGCGCGAGTTAAGAAAACTGCCGCCACCCAGTAATTCATTGGCCATAAATATGGCCGGGTAATCAGGGTGTTTCTCTGAAATGTTCAGGTTGATGGTGCCCATGAGTGCCGCATTGGTTTTATCGGGGGTGTTAATGGTTTCTGTACCACCGGCAACATCAAAATATTTTGCTTCTATTTCTTTGCAGTCTTCTTTGCTGGTCCAGGTGCCAAAATTGGTTTCTAAAAAACCGGTGATTTGTTTTTTGTCCAGCTCACCTACAAAGGAGCTGAATGAATTATTGGCACCATAAAAATCAGCGTAGTATTTCTTCACGTCCTCCAGTTTTACCGCCGCCAAATCTGCCAGGCTTTCATCTATGTCTGATGCATAATTGGGATGGCCTTTAGGGTATTTGCTGGTCAGTTTGGCCATTCTTACGGAAGCCATGGTAGAAGGCTCGTTCCTGTTGGCTTCGTAGTCGGTCTTTGTTTCTATTTTTATTTTTTCAAATTCTGCAGCGTCAAAAGCGGGATGTTTCAGCAGATCGTCCAGCATAGCCAGTGCGGCCGGCAACTGTTGTTTGTCGGTATTTATTCTTATGGTGATGCCATTGGCGGCGCCGGAGATATTGATATCGGTTTTGATGCGGTCCAGTTCATCGGTAATCTGTTTCTTGCTTTTTGACAGGGTGCCGGTCTTCAGCATCCTGGCAGTAACCAATGCAATCTCTGCTTTTTTGGTAAGATTGGTTTCATTGCCCATCCGGAGGGTGATCACTGCATCAATTTTATCGCCCTTGGTAGGTTTTTCCAGCAATACATATTTGCCGCCGTTGGCCAGCTTGCCGTACGCGGCGTTCTTTTTTATGTTGTCGATGCTGGTCTCGAAATTAGCTTTCTGTGCAGCCACTTCTTTTCCCTTATAACCGTTCAGCAGTTTTGCTATATCCGGTGTCTCATTTACTTTACTGCGCTCCGGTGCTGCATCGGGTATAAACACGCCATAGGTGCGGTTGGAGGTTTTATAATACCGTTTGGCCACGGCCTGTACCTCGGCCAGGGTGGTTTTTTCAATACGATCGCGGTGCAGGAACCATAGCCGCCAGTCGCCCGAGCCTACCAGTTCAGTAAGCCCGATGCAGAAGTCAATCATCTTGCTGGAGGTATTTTCAATACTCTTCAGGCGGTTGTTTTTTGCCCTGGCTACGTCTTCTTCAGTAATCTCCATGCTGCCTATGGCGTCTGCTGCCTGTAGCAATACCTGTTTGGCGCTATCTATATTTTTGTCTTTGGGAACGTCTGCCTGGTAGTAAGTAAAACCGGGGTCGTACAAAGTTTGTGCGTAACCGCTTACCCGTGTGGCCAGTTTTGTCTCTACCAGTTTTTTATAAAACACCCCGGAAGGGTCGTTGGTTAAAATTTCTGTCAATACATCGTTGGCGGAAAAATCCTTATCGGCCATTGCCGGTGTATGGTAAGCCATGCCAATGTACTGCACATCGCCAGAGCGCCGCAGTACCACATTGCGCTCGCCGTCCTGCACCGGCTCAACGGTATAGGGGGCCTGCAACACGCGGGTGGGTTTGGGCAGGGGGCCAAAATACTGCTGTACCACCTGCAGTGCTTTTTGCTCATCAAACTTACCGCCGATGATCAGCACCGCATTGTCTGGCTGGTAGTATTTTTTGTAAAAAGCTTTCAGGTTGGTAGCTTTTACCCTTTCAATGTCTTCCTTACTGCCAATGGTGCTTTTGCCGTAGTTGTGCCAGATATACATGGCAGAGAGTATTCTTTCATTCAGCACATTGCCGGGGTAGTTTTCGCCAATCTCAAATTCATTGCGCACCACGCTGAATTCCTTCTGCAGTTCTTCGGGCAGTATTTTTGAGTTCAGCATCCGGTCTGCTTCCATATCAATGGCCCAGCGCAGGTTTTCGTCAGACGCAGATAATATTTCGTAGTAATTGGTACGGTCGTACCAGGTAGTGCCGTTGGCAAAAGCGCCTTTATCAGCAATCGCTTTTTTAATGTCCGTAAATTTTCCGCATTGCTTAAACAGCATGTGTTCCAGCAGGTGGGCCATGCCCGACTCGCCATAGCCCTCGTGCCGCGACCCTACTTTATAGACAATATTTACAACAATATTGGTTTGGGAGGCATCTGGTACCAGCAATACACGAAGGCCGTTGCTAAGTTCATATTCTTTGATGCCTTCTACAGTGGTAACCAGTTTGGGTGCCAACTGGCCATATGAGTCAATGGTGCCCGCCAGCATTGCCAGCCCACAAACACACAGGAATAAGGGTTTCATAAAAATGTTTTCTTAAAGGTAGCCATTTGCAGTATCCGGTGAATTGGGAAAAATCAGTACCCTTTTTTTGCCGCATAGCCTGAAAACTGTTTCTTTGCAGGGCAAAACCGCCGCCGGCACCAGCTGCCCGGCATTCTTCAGACAGATACTATAATACAAATACAAAATTATAACCAACCATGAGTTACATTTCCGAGGTTCATGCAAGACAGATTTTAGACAGCCGTGGAAACCCCACTGTAGAAGTAGATGTTATTACAGACGAGGGAGCCCTGGGCCGTGCTGCAGTACCAAGCGGTGCCAGCACGGGTATTCACGAAGCTGCAGAACTGCGCGATAACGATAAGAAGGTATACGTGGGCAAAGGTG
Source organism: Chitinophagaceae bacterium (assembly GCA_031424135.1). Lineage (GTDB taxonomy): Bacteria > Bacteroidota > Bacteroidia > Chitinophagales > Chitinophagaceae > JACMLD01. Next base: position 1,006 of record JANPGT010000670.1, on the reverse strand, counting down.
TTCTGCAGGCCGTAAAAAATGTAAATGATACCATCGCTGAGAAATTGCTGGGTTTTGATGTAGCTGAGCAGGCGCTGGTAGACAAAATGCTGATTGACCTGGACGGTACTCCCAATAAAACCAAACTGGGCGCCAATGCTTTACTGGCCGTGAGTATGGCAGTGGCCAAAGCTGCTGCACTGGAAGCCAACCTTCCGCTCTACCGCTATATTGGCGGTACCAATGCCCGCACCTTACCCATCCCCATGATGAATATCCTGAATGGTGGTGCCCATGCAGACAATAAAATTGATTTCCAGGAATTCATGATTATGCCTGTAGGTGCTACCAGCTTCAGCGAAGGCCTGCGCTGGGGAGTAGAGATTTTCCATACCCTGAAAGGTGTACTGAAGAAGAAGGGCTTCAGCACCAATGTAGGCGATGAAGGTGGGTTCGCCCCCAATATACAGAGCAATGAAGAAGCTATTGAAACTGTACTGGAAGCCATTACCGCAGCAGGTTACTCTACCGGCAGCCAGATAGCCATTGCCATGGATGCTGCCAACAGCGAACTATGGGACGGCAAGAAAAAGAAATATGTTTTCCACAAAAGTGATGGCAAAGAAATGACCAGCGAAGAACTGGTGGCTTATTGGGACAGCTGGGTGAAAAAATACCCTATCATCTCTATTGAAGACGGTATGGCAGAAGACGACTGGGATGGCTGGAAACTGCTTACAGAAACCATTGGCAGCAAATGCCAGCTGGTGGGTGATGATTTGTTTGTAACCAACGTAACCCGTTTGGAAAGGGGCATCAATGAAGGCGTTGCCAACGGATTGCTGGTAAAAGTAAACCAGATCGGTTCGCTTACTGAAACCATCAATGCAGTAACCATGGCGCAGAACAATGGCTACAATACCATTATGAGCCACCGCAGCGGCGAAACAGAAGATACTACGATTGCTGATTTGGCAGTAGCATTGAATTGCGGCCAGATCAAAACAGGCTCTGCCAGCAGGACGGA
>JANPGT010000669.1:0-4295 GCA_031424135.1 Chitinophagaceae bacterium | reverse complement strand
CGCCACTACTGCCGGCTTGTACCCCAAAGTAGAAGATGCCATGCAGGTAATAGGGCAGGGCTTTGATGCAGAATATTTCCCAGATGCTAAAAATGCCGCTGTCTATAAACAGCGATATGCCAAATACACAACGCTGGGAAGTTTTATTGAAAAAAATACCAGCCTGTAAAGCAGCGCTGGGCACGCGTTTTTTTTGACTTTTAACTTTTGACTTTAAAATTCTCTTCCATTGAGCAAATACGACCACATACAGGAAGCGGCTTACAAAGCCAATATGCAGTTGCCCCAACTGGGACTGGTGCTGTTCACCTTCGGCAATGTAAGTGCAGTAGACAGAAGCCTGGGTGTTTTCGCTATTAAACCCAGCGGTGTTCCCTATGAAGACCTGACGCCTGCAAAAATGGTGATTGTAGACTTCGACGGTAATACTGTTGAAGGCAGCCTGCGCCCTTCTTCAGATACAAAAACACACGCGGTGCTGTATAAACACTGGCCTGCCATTGGGGGTATTGTGCATACACATTCTACGTATGCTACTGCCTGGGCTCAGAGCCAGCGCGATATTCCCATTTTTGGTACCACACATGCCGATCACACTACGGTAGACATTCCCTGTGCGCCGCCAATGAGCGATGACATGATAAAAGGGAATTATGAATACGAAACCGGCTTCCAGATAATAAATTGTTTGAAAGAAAAAGGCCTGCGCTACGAAGAAGTAGAAATGATCCTGGTAGGCAATCATGCGCCATTTACCTGGGGCAAAACGCCCGATAAAGCCGTTTATAACAGCGCAGTGCTGGAATCGGTGGCACAAATGGCCCTGCTGACAGAGCAGATAAGAAAGGATACACCGCGCTTGAAAGACGCACTGATAAAAAAGCATTTTGAGAGAAAACACGGGCCGGACTCTTATTACGGACAGTAATACAAGTTCTAAGTTCATAGTTTGTAGTACTTGGTTCGCTTGCCCGGTCGCTGATTTCACGCAGTTGTGGGTGTTTTCATCAACAACAGTATATTAAAGTGATAGTAATACATGAAATCATAAAAAAAAGATGAAAGCCATTTTCTCATTTCTAATCGCCGTTGTGGGTGTTTGCACCAACAACTTACAAGCGCAGCCAGCAAATACACCTCCATTGGGCTGGAACAGTTACAATTGCTTCGGCTCTGCCGTGCATGAAGACGAAGTAAAAGCCAATACAGATTATATGGCGGCGCACCTGAAGCAATATGGCTGGCAGTATATTGTAGTAGATTTTTTATGGTCGTACGATAATCCCCCGGGCAGCAATATTGGCAACCCTTTTCAAAAAAACCTGCAGGATGGATCTTATGTTCCCTGGTTAACCATGGACCAGTGGGGCAGGCTGTTGCCTCAACCCAATAAATTTCCTTCCGCTTTTGGCGGCCATGGTTTTAAACCGCTCTCTGATTATGTGCATGCGCAGGGTTTAAAATTTGGTATCCACGTCATGCGCGGCATTCCCCGCCAGGCAGTATGGGCAAAAACGCCGGTGATGGGCGCGCCTGGTATTACTGCAGATATGATAGCAGATACTTCTTCTGTATGCCCCTGGATGAACCATATGTATGGTTTGAATATGAGCAAGCCCGGTGCACAGGCTTACCTTAATTCGCTGTTGCAATTGTATGCTGCCTGGGATGTTGACTTCATTAAAGTGGATGATCTCTCCAGGCCTTACAGCAATGCAGAAGTAGAAGGCTATAAAAAAGCGATTGACCAATGCGGCCGTCCCATGGTATTCAGTTTATCACCCGGCGCCACACCGGTAGCCCAGGCTGCACATGCTGCCCAATACAGCAATATGTGGCGCATGGCAGACGATTTCTGGGATAACTGGAAAGAGATTCTGCAGATGATGGATTTTGCCAAACAATGGGAAGGCGTAGGCGGTCCCGGTCACTGGCCCGATTGCGATATGCTGCAGATTGGCAAATTGTCAAAACGTGGCCCCGTAGGCAAAGAGCGTTACAGCCGTTTTACAGAAGATGAACTGTACACGCATATCAGTTTCTGGTGTATCTATAAATCACCATTAATGATTGGCGGCAATCTTCCGGAAAACCGGGATCTGGAAAATAAATTATTAACCAATGAGGAAGTGCTGGCTGTAAACCAGCAGGGAGTAAACCCGCGGCAACTGCTGAAAACAGACAGCAGTATGATCTGGGTAGCGGAGGCAGATGCTGGGAAAAACAGGTATGTGGCACTGTTTAATACCGGCAGCAACACAGCCGGCATCGCACTGCCTTTTAAACTGCTTGGACTGAAAGGGAAACTAACGGTGAGGGACCTTTGGAAAAAAGCAGACCAGGGGGTATTCAGCAATCAATACACGCAAAAGATAAATGCACACGGTGCTGTCTTGCTGAAGATATCTGTAAAGGGTTAACCACGGTTGCCAATAGGTGATAATATAACACTGTTTGCATATGAAAAAGTCAATAATTCTACCTGTACTGCTGGCATCTGCGGGGCTATTTGCCCAGGAAAAGGACTACCCGGTACATACGGTTTCTTTTACCCAGGTAAAACTCACCGATAAGTTCTGGTTGCCAAAGATTGAAACCAACCGGACAGTCACCATTCCCGCTTCTTTTGAACGTTGTGAAAATACCGGCAGGGTAAAAAACTTTACCATGGCGGCGGAAAAAACAGGAAAATTCTGCACTACCTTCCCGTTTGACGATACCGATGTTTATAAAACCATTGAAGGTGCTTCATTCTCGCTGGCGGTGCACCCGGATGCAAAACTGGAACGCTATATAGATTCGCTGATTGTACTTATTGCCAAAGCACAGGAACCAGACGGTTACCTGTATACCGCCCGTACCATTGACCCTGCCAATCCGCATGCATGGGCTGGCAACCAAAGATGGGTGAAGGAAAGAGAACTGAGCCACGAACTCTACAATGCCGGCCATTTGTACGAAGCCGCAGCCGCTCATTTTATGGCTACAAAAAAAAGAAACCTGTTTGATATAGCCCTGAAAAATGCGGACCTGGTATGCAGTGTGTTCGGCCCCGGTAAGCTGCACGTGGCACCCGGACATGAAATTGTAGAGATGGGCCTTGTAAAACTGTACCGCCTTACCGGAAAAAAAGAATACCTGGCAACTGCCAAATTTTTTATCGACGAACGCGGCCACTACGCTGGTTACGATGCAAAGAGCAAAGATCCCTGGAAAAGCGGTTCTTACTGGCAGGATGACAAGCCGGTGGCACTGCAGGACGAAGCGGTAGGCCATGCTGTACGCGCAGGTTATTTATATGCTGCAGTGGCTGATGTAGCTGCTCTCACGGGTGACGATTCACTGCTGCATGCCATTGACAGGATTTGGGACAATATGGTAAGCAAAAAAATATATGTACAGGGCAGCATTGGCGCCAAAGGTGATGGCGAGCGCTTCGGCGGCAACTACGAATTACCCAATGAAACGGCCTACAACGAAACCTGTGCGGCCATAGCCAATGTGTACTGGAACTTCCGCATGTTCTTACTGCATGGCGATTCAAAGTATATTGATGTGCTGGAAAAATCATTGTACAACGGATTGATCTCCGGCGTGGGCCTGGACGGCAAATCGTTTTTCTATACCAATGCCATGCAGGTGAAAAACGCCGGGGGAGAATCCAGCGGCAGCAATGGCTTTAACGCGGGCGGCGTAGAAGCAGCCCGTTCCGGCTGGTTCGAATGTTCCTGCTGTCCAACTAATGTAGCCAGACTGCTGCCTGCTGTACCGGGTTATATGTATGCACAGAAAGATGACAATATTTATGTGAACCTGTTTATTAACGGCTCGGCAGATTTAATAACAGCTAAAACACCGGTACAATTAACACAGCAAAACAATTACCCCTGGGAGGGGGCGCTTACCTTTAACATAAGCCCCAAAAAAGCAGTCATGTTTAACCTGCTGGTACGCATTCCGGGTTGGGCGCAGAACACCGTCATTGCATCTGATCTCTACCAGTTTGAAGGCACAGCAACAGCCACAAAGCCGGTAATAAAAGTAAATAACCAACCGGTGGAATATTCCATTCAGCATGGTTACGCAGTAATTGGGAGAACCTGGAAAAAGGGCGATGTGGTAACCGTGGATCTACCGATGGATGTAAAAAGAATTACCGCCAACAATAAATTAAAAGACAATATTGGCAAAGTGGCCTTGCAACGCGGACCTTTGGTATACTGCGCAGAATGGGCAGATAACAATGGCAAAACTTCCAATATTATTATGCCCCCAGGCACCTCTTTCAGCACAGA
>JANPGT010000668.1:0-2527 GCA_031424135.1 Chitinophagaceae bacterium | reverse complement strand
CTTTCGGAAATATTTTGAAGAAGCCTTACTACTGCTGAGAATTATGTTGAGTTGCAATGTGTAGAATATTTGGCATTTTAATTGCCAGCGACCTTTTATAGGTTGAAAGAGTTGCAGTATCAATATTCCCCTGCATTTATTGCTGTTCTTTTACGCTGGCGCAGGAAACCATCATTACTACACAAGCTGCGAAAATGACAAGATGAAAAGTGTGCTTCATGAATGAGAATTATAAGGTTTATTGATCCTGTGCTTTTGTCCGGACGATGTTTTTCCTCTCTACCTGGGCCACCAGCCTGTAGCCAAGTGTTTCTATTTCAAGCTCTATGCGGTTGCCCAGTTTACGTAATACTTTTCCGCGCTGATCCATTAAAACACCGGAAGTGATCATTACATTGTCGTTCGCTTTTAAATCCAGCAGCTCCAGTGATATATTATTATACTCGTTAAGGAATTTCCTGATGCGCTCTATTTCCGCATTTTTAATAACGGCAGGTTTTCCCAACCAATATACAAAATTGAGCACCCCGCTGACCATTTTGATGGCTGGGATCTGCTTGCTGCTGATATTTACAAAAACATATGATTTAAACAATGGCTCTTCCACCAGCTTTATCCTGTCGCTCCATTTACGGTTTACCTTGTTCAGCGGGCAATAGCTTTCAACACCGCTTTCCGTTAATTGCCTGAACACTTTTTTTTCCCAACGTGGCTTTGTGTAAACGGCCAGCCACCTTTTAACATCCTTCATGGGTTTGATATACGGTTAAACGCGTAAAGTACAACAGGCTTCCTGTACAGCCATAGCTTCGCCACCTCAGTCACAAAAAATATTGTAACTTATTGAAAATTAAAAACTTATGTCAGTTTAATAAAGGTCCTAAATAACAGAAAAGGATACAAGCAGCAATGTAATTACTACTCGTACCCTTTCCAATAAAATTTATACAAAGCAAGGAACGTTTTCTTCTTCACAGGTATTTTTCACGTTGTTTAAAGTGACGTGCAGTTAACATCATTTACAGTAACTGGTTTCTTTACCAACCCCGGTTTCATAATAGCTGCAAATATAGGAGTTTTTGATTTGCAACTGGATGATAGGAAGGGGCTAAGAGGCTAAGCCGGGAAAAGAGAAAAGGAGGGCCTTTTTTATCGCATATCGTCAGCAGAGAAACGGATTATACAGCGCATATCTTTACGAAAATCTGCATTTTATTGGTAACTTCTTTGGAGCGGGTAAAGTAATACCCTTATTATTGGGGAGCCATGCCTCACAGGTGCCGAAGCCTGGTTTTATAACTCACCCCTGCGCATCTACGATGCGCTTCCCCTCTCTGCTTTGCAGAGAGGGGTGCTACGCCTTGGCGTGGCGGGGTGAGTCGCTTAACAAAACGCCATTGAATTGCCTCACGCTATATATCCTGCCCATCTGCGGCCAATTATTTTTTTCTTATCTCCTTTTCTCTGTTAGCGCTGTGCGAAACATTTTCTCCGTTTCTCCTTGTTCTCTTAGCCCTATTTGCCTTACCTTAAAGCCGTGAATCAACGCTTCTATTCCCTCGACATTTTCCGCGGCGCCACTGTAGCGCTAATGATACTGGTAAACAACCCCGGCAGCTGGGCGCATATCTATACCCCGCTGGAGCATGCTGCCTGGCATGGCTGCACACCCACCGACCTGGTCTTTCCTTTTTTCCTTTTCGCTGTAGGCAATGCGCTGGCTTTTGTAATGCCCAAAATGGAAACCGCGGGCAATGCCGTTTTCCTGCAGAAAGTATTTAAACGGGCCTTCCTGATTTTTGCCATTGGCCTGTTTATGAGCTGGAGCCCCTTCGTAAGCTGGAAAGATGGACAACTGGTATTCCGCCATTGGGTAAACCCCGACAATCCCGAGACCGGCGTGCGCATCCTGGGTGTATTGCCCCGCATTGCCCTTTGTTATCTATTTGCCTCGCTGATTATCTGGTATTTGAAACCCCGCGGTGCCTTTGTAGCGGCAGCCGTGTTGCTGTTGGTTTACTGGGCCCTTTGCCTGCTGGGCAATCCTGCAGACCCTTACAGCATGAACGGTTGGTTTGGCACCGGCATCGACAAAAAAATACTGGGCGTGGCACATATGTACAAGGGCGAAGGCATTGCTTTTGACCCCGAAGGCATTATGAGTACCCTGCCCGCCATTGCACAGGTTATTTTTGGTTACCTGGCGGGAAGCTATATTCTCCAGAAAGGTAAAACCTACGAAATGTGTACCGGGCTGTTTGTGACCGCCGGTATATTGATATTTGCTGGCTTCTGCTGGCATGGCGTATTCCCCATCAATAAAAAAATATGGACCAGTTCTTTTGTGCTCTATACCAGCGGACTGGCCATTTTTGTTTTAAGCCTTCTTATTTACCTGGTAGAGCTGCGCGGCTTTAAGGCGCCGGCAATTACCCGGTTTTTTGATGTGTTTGGAAAAAATCCGCTGTTTATCTTTTTCCTGAGTGGCTTTTTACCAAGGGTGCTGGCCCTGCTGCGCTGGCAAGAC
>JANPGT010000667.1:0-2173 GCA_031424135.1 Chitinophagaceae bacterium | reverse complement strand
TTACGCTCTTCCTGTCATGCTGCAAGCATCCTGTGGTGATTTTAATGAAGCGGGATCAAAGTATTCCCCGCTTTTTAATTTTGACTTTTGACTTTTTATAGCAGTAGCGCCAGCACCGCAAACGCATCGATGATCAGCAGTGCGATACTTACCTCCTTTCTTTTGCCGCTTACCAGCTTTAATACAGTCCAGCTGAGGAAACCCCAGGTAATTCCCTGTGTAATGGAGTAAGTAAATGGAATTAATACCATGGCAAGGAAGGCAGGTATCGCGTCGTCCAGCTGTAACCAGTTGATCTTTGTTACCGGCCGAACCATGAACACGCCCACCAGCACCAATGCCGGTGCAGTGGCAATGGCAGGGACTACCGACAAAAGCGGCGCTAAAAAAAGAAAGGGCAGAAAAAGCAGGGCGCCTGTTACGGCGGTTAATCCCGTTCTTCCACCGGCTTCAATACCTACTGCAGATTCAATATAAGCGGTACCCGGACTGGAGCCCAATAATCCCGCAATGGTCGTTGAAAATGCATCTACCAATAACGATTGTTTGATATGACGCGGCTCTCCGTTTTCATCCAGCAAGCCGGATGCTTCAGACAAACCGATAAAAGTTGAAAGACTGTCGAACATATCGGTAAATACAAAAGCAAAAATTACCGGCCAGACAGCCCATGTAAGTGAACCCGTAAAATCGAGCTGTAAAAACAAACTGAAATCGGGCGCAGCAAAAAGGCCACTCCAGTTTACCAATGGAGCAGTGCTGTCCATTCCGTACCAGCGTCCAACAGGATACGCCGCCAGGGTTGTAAATAGTATGCCCAGCAGTATAGCGGCCCGTATATTTTTTGTAACCAGTATAGCAGTAACCAATAGCCCCACCAGAAAAGTAATGAGTGCGGGCGTTAGTTTGCCCGGTCCCACAATAGTAGCCGGCTGGTGCACAATGAAACCGGCATTGATAAGACCAATCAGCGTAATGAATAAGCCGATGCCCGCAGCAATGGCATAGCGCAATGTTTTGGGAATAGCTTTTACTATGTATACACGGATATTAAAAACAGACAGCAGCAGGAAAATAATACCACTCCAGAACACCGCACCCAATGCTGTTTGCCAGGGAATCTTCATACCAATGATGGCCGAGAATGTAAAGAAGGCATTCAACCCCATGCCTGGCGCTACCAATATGGGGTTTTTGGCGTACAGGCCCATCATCAGGCTGCTGAAAAAACATACCAGTACCGTAGCCGTTAATACGCCCGCAAAAGGCATCCCCGCCTTGCTGAGAATAGCGGGGTTTACTACAATGATATAAGAAGTGGCCAGGAAGGAGGAAGCCCCTGCAATGATTTCTGTGCGTAGACTGGTCTTGTTTTTAGTAAGATTAAAATAAGCCTGCATCAATTAAGATAAATATTTGGGGAGTGTACAAATAGCAGGCAAGCAGTGGCTGCTATTGCTCAGCAGCGGAATCATCTCTTCAAATATATTGATTATGGCGGTAATACGCCGCAGCGTTTGCGGTAGAAGGGTGGGAGGTAAACAAAAAGACCGGTAGTCTTGCCACCGGTCTTTGTATGTATTGCTACTAACCTTTTAATTACATTAATTTCTTGCGGCTACAAGTGATTTGTCGGTTAGTTTGTGCCAGGCAATATAGGAAGTCACCAATATGGCTAGAAAAGTGACCGGCATAGCACCCATAGCGGCCGCATCTGCTGAAGATAAATGTGCTATAAATGCAGATACAAATACAATGGCAAAACCTACATAGGCCCATTCTTTAAAACGGGCGGCCACCGGCGCCAGTAAGAGCACCGCTCCCAGTATTTTGGCAATGGCCAGTTCTACCCGGAAATATCCTGGAAAACCAAGGTGTACAAATGCCTGTTTGATGTCGGGGTTCGTTAAATAAGAATACGCTGAAAATACCATCATCAGTGATACTATGATGGTAGCTACCCAATAAATGATTTTAGTTGTTCTCATGTTTTTTGTTTTTGGGCTAAGAGAGGAAGGAGCATAGCACGCTATTCCCTGCACACGCTTAGCTGTAGTTAAAATTTTCTAAGTGATTTTTGGGAAAGAATCAAGCCCGCGCTAACAGCTAATTGCTAACAGCTGCTTCCGCCGCTTCTACCAATGGTTTTACCTTCTTACCTATCAGCTCAATG